>RFLL01000119.1 GCA_003693905.1 Alphaproteobacteria bacterium | reverse complement strand
TCTTCGTGAAGGAGCAGATCGCCCGCTACCGCGCCGCGCCCGAGGAAGCGAAAAAGGCCATCGAAGTCGGCGAAACGAAGCCCCCTGAAGACGCCGACCCGGTCGAACTGGCCGCCTGGACGCTGGCGGCCAACCTCATTCTGAATCTCGACGAAGCCATCATGCGCAATTGATATGAACCCGATCCTCGAAAACCAGGTTCTCCAGACCCGCCGCCAGTTCTTCGGCCGCGCCGGTATCCGCCTGGGCGGTCTGGCCATGGCCTCGCTGCTCGCCGAGCGTTCGTTCGCCCGGTCCGACGTGCACCCCGGCCTGCCGCAGTTGCCGCACTTCGCCGGCAAAGCCAAGGCCGTCATTTACCTGCACATGAATGGCGGGCCCTCGCAGCTCGACACCTGGGATTACAAGCCCGGCCTCCACGATCGGTTCGAGCAGGACCTGCCCAAGGAGTTCCTCGGCGATCGCATCACCACGATGACCAGTCGCCAGTCGAAGTTTCCCGTTGCGCCCTCCCGATACCATTTCGGCCAATACGGCCAGTGCGGCCGCCGGGTCAGCGAACTGCTCCCCCATACCGCGCGGATCGTCGATGACATCGCCGTGGTGAAAACGGTTTACACCAACGCCATCAATCACGACCCCGCCTGCACCTTCGTGATGAGCGGCTCTGAAGTGCCGGGCAAACCCAGTCTCGGTTCCTGGATTTCCTACGGCCTGGGCGCCCCCACTCGCGACCTGCCCGCCTTCGTCGCCCTGATTCCGAACTTCCCCAAAGGCTCGGCCGCCCAGGCCCTGTTCAGCCGCATGTGGGGCCCGGGCTTTCTGCCCGGCCGCCACAGCGGGGTCGTGCTGCGCTCCGGCGAGGATCCCGTCCTCTACATCGACAACCCGCCCGGCGTGCGTCGTGAAGATCGCCGCGCCATGCTTGACGCCCTCGGCCGGCTCAACCGCCGCGGCTTCGCGAAGTTCGGCGACCCCGACATCCAGACCCGCATTTCCCAATACGAGATGGCCTATCGCATGCAGAGCAGCGTCCCCGAGCTGACGGACCTCAGCAGGGAATCCAGGGCCACCAAGGCCATGTATGGCGACCGGGTCGATACGCCCGGCTCCTTCGCCCAGAGCGCCCTGCTGGCCCGCCGCCTCGTCGAGCGCGGCGTGCGAATGGTGCAGATCATGCACCGCGGCTGGGACTCCCACAACAACCTGCCCAAACAGCTGGGCGACCAGTGCGCCGACACCGATCAGGCCTGCGCCGCGCTGGTGATGGACCTCAAGCAGCGCGGCATGCTCGACGAAACGCTGGTCGTCTGGGGCGGCGAATTCGGCCGCACCGTCTATTGCCAGGGCAAACTAACCCGCGAGAACTACGGCCGCGACCATCACCCCCGCAACTTCTGCATGTGGCTGGCCGGCGGCGGCGTCAAGGGCGGCACGCTGCTGGGCGAGACTGACGAGTTCTCCTACAACGGCATTGAGGACCGCGTCCACGTCAACGAGATCAATGCCACCATTCTTCATTGCCTGGGCATCGACCACGAACGTTTTACCGTCCGCTACCAGGGCCTCGACCAGCGCCTCACCGGCGTCGAGCCCATGAACGTCATCCGCAGGATCCTCGCCTGACCGAGCCGTTCGCCGTCGGTTGCCGTCGAAAGTTCGGCGTGCAAGCAGCCGGACGTCGAGCACCGCAAAGCGACCGGATGCGGATCGCGACAGCCACCCGGTGGCGCGGTCCGTCCCCTTTCCGAGCAGATCGCCTCGGTGGATTCCGACGAGGGTCGGAGGCGGCTGAGAGCCGTTTTGGAGTCCCGCCCGTTTCCTCACTTCGAGCCCTGCCCGGACGAGCCGACGATGGTCATCAAGATCGACCAGGACGGCACCCGCACCCGGGGGCGCTTTAAGAATCGGAAGTTTGTTCCGGCCAATTGAGCCCATGGATTGGGATACTCTCCTTGCGCCGCGCCCGATCATCATTGCGCTGGCCAATCTGGAGCGAGGCATCGAGGAACTGCCGGTGGTGATCGTCTTCGACAACTCCGATCTCGGCCGGTCCTTCCGGCTCGAGGCCGTTTATCGGGAAGGCCAACGCATCGCGCCTTGACTGCGCGCTGTTCGAGGAGATGACAAAGCGTCCGCCGGAAGGAAAACATTTCCTTCCCGAATTCCAGCCCCCATTTTCGGGCCTGCCAACCATGAACCGACTCATCCTGCTGTTCAGTCTGTGCGCCTCCCTCCCGGCGGCCGAACCGCTCAGCGTGCTCATTGTCGATGGACGCAACAACCACGACTGGAAGGTCACCACCGATGCCCTGCGCGCGACGCTCAAGGCGACCGGGCGATTCGAGGTAAGGGTTTCCACCGCGCCCGATCCCTTGGCCCCGCCGCAACCCCGCGCCCCGCGTTCAACGAACGCCGCCGCCCAGGCGCGTTACCAGGCCGCGGCCAGGACGTTTCGCGAGCTGACCCGGCCCGCCGGTGAAAAGGCGCGGACGGCGTGGAGTTCATGGCGACCGGACTTTGCCGCGTTTGATTGCGTCGTGCTCAATTTCAACGGCCCGATGTGGCCCGAGCCGGCGCGAAAGGATTTCGTGGACTACGTGCGCAATGGCGGCGGCGTGCTGCTCATCCACGCGGCGAACAACGCCTTCAGCAACTGGAAGGAATACAACGACATCATCGGCCTGGGCTGGCGCAAGGCGCCTTACGGCAAGGCGCTCAAGATCAACGACCAGACGGGCAAGCCTTACTTCGATGAATCCGCCGGCAACTCCGGGCACGGATCCAAGCACGCCTTTCAGATCACCGTGCGCCGACCCGATCATCCCGTCATGCGCGGCCTGCCCACCCGGTGGATGCACGGTCGCGATGAACTTTATCACCACATGCGCGGCCCGGCGGAAAACCTGACCGTGCTGTCCTCCGCCTGGTCCGACCCGAAGCAACGCGGCACCGGCCTGCACGAACCCGTCACCTGGGAAGTGCGCTTCGGCAAAGGCCGCGCCATCGTCACTTCGATGGGGCATTTCTGGCGCGGCGACCGCACCTGGGATGCGCTCTATTGCGTCGGCTTCCAGACCCTCGTGGCCCGAAGCTGCGAATACCTTGCCACCGGCCGGGTGACGCTTCCCGTGCCGGACAGTTTTCCCGGCGAAACGGAAACGAGCATCCAGCCGCCGCACGAAGTGAATTGGAAACAGCCCGCCGACCGGACGCTTTCCCAAGCCGCGGCCACAGCCGCGGAAAAGAAAAAGGCCAATCCCTACTGCGCCCTCACTCCCGAGGAAGAACTCACGACCTTTGAACTCGCCCCCGGCTATGTCGCCGAACTGGTCGCCGCCGAGCCGCAGATTCAGGAGCCGGTGCTCACGGTGTGGGACGGCAACGGCGCGATGTATGTCGCCGAGATGCGCAGCTACATGCAGGACGAAAACGGCACGGGCGCCAAGACCCTCCGCAACGGCCGCGTCAAGCGCCTCGAAGACACCGACGGCGACGGCCGCATGGATCGCGTGACCGTGTTCGTGGACCATCTGAATCTCCCCCGCATGATCCTGCCCTTGGACGACTGGATCGCCATCCGCGAGACCGACACCATGGACGTGATCGCCTATCGCGACACCGATGGCGACGGCGTGGCCGACGAAAAAAAGCCACTGTATCAGGTCGGTCCCCGCAGCCGCAACGGCCCGAACACTTCCGTCGAACACCAGGATTCCGGCCTGCTCTGGAATCTCGATAACTGGATCTACCTTTCCTACAACATGGAGCGCTACCGCTACACCGACGGCTCGTGGCGCGTTGAAAAACAACCCGGTCACTGGACC
>RFLL01000118.1 GCA_003693905.1 Alphaproteobacteria bacterium | reverse complement strand
GGCGCGCGCCGAGCGAGGCGGAGATGGCCGACCTTCTGTTCGCCTTCCGCGTCGCCAAGCACGTCAAGTCGAACGCCATCGTGTTCGCCCGCGACGGGGCCACGGTGGGCATCGGCGCCGGTCAGATGAGCCGCGTCGATTCGACCCGCATCGCGGCCTGGAAGGCGCGCGAAGCCGCCGAGGCCGCCGGGGCGCCGGAAGGCACGCGCGGCACCGAAGGGGCGGTCGTCGCCTCGGACGCCTTCTTCCCCTTCGTCGACGGTCTGATGGCGGCGGTCGATGCCGGCGCCACCGCGGTCATTCAGCCCGGCGGATCGGTGCGCGATGCCGAGGTGATCGCCGCCGCCGACGAGGCCGGCATCGCCATGGTCTTCACCGGCGTCCGCCACTTCCGGCATTAAGCGCGATCCGCGGGTGCGGGCTCCGGGCCCGCCGGTTCGGCCAGCGGCCACAGCACGATCAGCCCGAGCACGAAAAAGGCCAGGATCGTCGCCATGCCGGCGCGCTGGCTGCCAGCCCACAGCGTCACCCAGCCGACCGCGGCCGGCCCGACGAAGGCGGTCGCCTTGCCCGACAGAGCATAGAGGCCGAACAGCTCGGTGCGGATTTCGGCCGGGGCCAGGCGCGCCATCATCGACCGGCTGGCCGATTGTGCGGGGCCGATGAACAGGCCGATGACGCACCCGAGAACCGTGAACCACAGCTTCGATTCGACGGCCAGAACCGCCGCCCCGGCCGCGATCAGGCCGAGGAGCGCCAGGATCACGGTCCGGCGCGCCCCGATCCGGTCGTCGAGCCAGGCAAATCCGAAGGCGCCCGCCCCGGCAGCGATATTGAGCAGGATGCCGAACACCAGAATGTCCTCGAAGGTCATGGCGAAGGTCCCGGCGGCATAGACGCCGCCGAACGCGAACAGGGTGTTGAGGCCGTCGGTATAGATCATGCGGGCGAGCAGGAACCGGCCGATGCCGCGATAGCGCGGCAGCCGGCACAGGGTGTGCCACAGGGTGGCCAGACCGGATCGTACGGCGACCGCCGGGCGCACCCGGCGCCCGGCACGATCGGGAGTCAGCAGGAACAGCGGTACGGCAAAGAGGAGGAACCACAGGCCGACGAACGGGCCGGTGATGCGCACATGCGCCGCAGCGCCGGTATCGAGGGCGAAGGGCGCCGTCTCCTCGCGCACGAACAGGACCAGCGTCAGCACCAGACAGGCGAGCCCGCCGGCGTAGCCGAGCGCCCACGCCCATCCCGACACGCGGCCCAGCCATCCGCGCGGCACCAGATCGGGCAGCATGGCGTTGTAGAACACCTGCCCGAACTCGAACGCCGCGTTGCCGAGCGCCACCAGCACCAGCGCTGCCAGGCCGTAGGCGGGATCGGGCCGGATCCACCACAACGCCGCGGCGCATGCGACGGCCACGACGGTAAAGCCGCCGATCCACGGCTTGCGCCGGCCGGCCTGATCGGCAAGCGCACCGAGGACCGGCGCCAGCACCGCCACGCCGAGCCCCGACAGCGCCAGCGCCCGACCCCACAGCGCGGTGCCGGTTTCCGGATCCGGCGCCAGGGTCGCGGTGTAGTAGGCGGCAAAGACGAAGGTGACGACGACCGTGGGATAGGCCGAATTGGCCCAGTCATAAAGGCACCAGGCCGCCACGGCCCGACGGTTCGGACCGGCGCGTGACTGCGATGCATCGTTGGCGCTCATCGGCATTCCCTCCCCCTGCCGGCGACCGGGCATGACCGCTTTTTTTCGTGACCGACGGGGCTGAAGAATCATACCACCCGTGCAAGGCCGCAACGACGGCGCCTCGAAAAAGGGAAACGCCCGCCCCGGCCGCGATCGGCCAAGGCGGGCGTTCCAGCCTCCCATTATTCCGTTGGATCACTCATCGACGCCGCAGGCGGCACCCGGTGTTGCCAGTCCCGGGGTCGATCACGGGGATGAATGCGCCTTCAACCTCCGAACGCTCCGAACGTGGCCGCCACCGCCAGCCAGAATGCATCCGTGCCCGCCACCGTCGTGACGGCAAGAGCAATTCCCGCGAGCCCGAGCCCGACGGCCATCACATTGCGGCTGCGGCGACCGAGCACCACGGCCAGAACACTCATCGGGATGCTGGCCGGGGCCAGAAAGGTGGTCAGCGCGCTCACCCCCAAGGCCGCCCCGGCGACGCCGACCACACCGGGCGCAAAACCCGACTGGACGACGGCCATGGTCTGCCTGACCAGATCGCCGGACGATGCGGCGGATGACGCAGCGGGGGTGAGCGCGATGTGGGCCATGAACGGGCTCCTTTCGTCTCGTCCTTCGTCGTCTGCCGGCCTTCCGGCCGGCGGTACCGCCTGGCGATGGTGGTAAACCTGTTTGTCGCGGCACCGTCGTAACTGTTGCGGCCATTATATAGGACGCAAAATAAAACTCAAGAACTATCGTGTACAATTTTACGTACTCCATTCTTCTATCAATCGCTATATATTATCAATCATGATTAATCAGGACATTTTAGCCTGAATATGGAGGCGTTCGTTATGGAGCTTGAAAATAAATAGGCTATTATGTCCTGAAATTGCCGATTCTGGCATCCCCATTGATTTTCATAGGGCAATATGACCGATCTAGGGAAAATGCCGATGCCGACCGCCGTTCACGGGAGGCCGCGGCCGCCCGCTCGCCCGCGTGACGGTCGCGTCGTGGCCTCCCTGTGCGTTACTCTTGTCCGGCGTGTTCCATTCCACACCCTTGGGGGAGACCGCCAACCATGCTCATCGTCACCACGCCCGAAATCGCCGGCCGGCGTACGACCGAATACCTCGGCATCGTCAGCGGCGACGCCATCGTCGGTGCCAACATGTTTCGCGACCTGTTCGCGCGGGTGCGCGACATCGTCGGCGGGCGCGCCGGCGGCTATGAAAAGGCCCTGAAAGGGGCCAAGGAAATGGCGATTGCGGACATGGTGGAGGAGGCCCGCGCGCTGGGCGCCGATGCGATCCTGGCGGTCGATCTCGATTACGAGACCGTCGGCGATTCGATGCTGATGGTCAGCGCCTCGGGCACCGCCGTGCGTCTGGAGCAGGGGTGACGGGCCAGGTGGGACAAATTCCTCTCACGTGAACCCGCCCCCCTACGAATCCGATTCCTTCGGGTGACGGAAGGAAGCGGCATCGTCCGAATGGAAATGCCCTAGCTGTCGACCATTGCCCGCAATTGGCGATTGGCCACGGCCAGCATCGCCAGGTCGAGCGTGCTCAGCGTCTGCAATTCGGCGAGAAGCTGGTCGGTGCGACTGACCAGCGAGCGTCGGGCCGCGGCCCAGTGCTCGATCACCGTATCGGGTGCCGACAGTTCCTCCGTCCCTTCGACGACGCGCGCCGTCAACTCGCTCTGGTGACCGTAGAGGTCGTCGACGATGGCCGAAACCGCCAGTTTGTCCCAGGCGTTGTCGCTGGGCAGGCGGGCCGCGGCCGCGCGCAGCCAGTCGAACCCGAAGCGCGTGCCGATGGCGAAGTACACCCGCGCGATGTCGAGCACCGGCTGGCCGGCGCCGTGGGCGATGCGCACGATGTCGCACGCCGGCATCAGAAACGGCAGGCTGGCGGCGCGCAGTGCCAGATCTTCCGGCACCCCGTCGGCGACGAGCTTGGCCGTGCGATCGCGCACGGTATCGGCATTGCCCTGCGACAGCAGCGGCAGCAGGTGCTCGGTAATTTCCTTCACCCCGTCGCGATAGGTCGCAATCTCGTGCGCGATATCGAGCGGCTGGGCCGCCTGGCGCAGGAACCACACGCTGGCGCGTTCGATGAGGCGACCGCATTCGGTCAGCATGGCGATCTGAAGCGCCGCCGGGACGACGTTGTCGAGGCCCTCGATCGCATCGTACAGGGAGCGCACGTCGAATACTTCACGGCTGATCGAATAGGCCCGCGCCACGTCGGCGGCCGACAGCCCGGTCTTTTCCCGCACTTCGTGGACGAAGGTGATGCCGACGCGG
>RFLL01000117.1 GCA_003693905.1 Alphaproteobacteria bacterium | reverse complement strand
CGGCCATCGCCCACGGCGCCGGGTCGGAAGAACGCCTTGATCGACTGCCGGACGACTATCTGCTGCCGCACCGCCGCAAAGGGGGGCGGTGTCCGCGCTGCGGCAGTGCCATCGCCACGATCAGGATCGGCGGGCGCACCACCTACTTCTGCCCCGTCTGCCAGCCCGAGGCGCGCTGAGAATCCACCCGGGCTGCCGCGTGTGTCCCCCGGGCCCCGGGCCCACGTCAGCACGTGACCCGGCCCCGCCGTGGCGGACCATCAGAACCGTCGGAAAACTTGCGGAACAAGGGATGAAAGATGGTGGGCGCACCTGGGATTGAACCAGGGACCTCCACGATGTCAACGTGGCGCTCTCCCGCTGAGCTATGCGCCCGATCCCATGCCGATCGGCGGGCAAATGGCGGCGGCCCGGCCGTTCCTTCCGGCAGCGCCGCAGCGCCCGCGAGGTAGCATCATCGCCGGGCTTTTTCAAGCCCGCAGCCACCCTCACCCGGGTCGGATGCAAAGAGCGCACGGAGGCAGGGCCGGATGGCGCGCGCCCCGGGACCCTGAAGTCCCGAGAACCTGAAGTTGGGGAACCTGAAACTCGCGGAACCCGAAGTTCGGAAAGCCCGAAACCGGAGCCATCCCCTCAGTGCTGCAACATGACGTCGACCTGATCAACCAGATCGCGCAGGTGAAACGGCTTCGACAGGACGCGCGCATCCTTGGGGCTCTGCTCGCGCGCACGCAGGGCCACGGCGGCAAAGCCGGTGATGAACATGACCTTCAGCCCGGGCTGTTTCTTGGTCGCCCGGCGCGCCACCTCGATCCCGTCCAGCCCCGGCATCACCACGTCGGCCAGCAGCAGATCGAAGTGCCCGTCGTCCATCTGGGCCAGCGCGTCCAGACCATCACCCACGGCCACGACCTCGTGCCCGGCCCGACGCAGGGCCTTGGCCAGAAATTCGCGCATGCTGTTGTCGTCCTCGGCGAGCAGTATGTGCGCCATGTCGCGGATGATCAGGTCAGGTGGTCGGGCGGTCGGTCCGGTCGGGCTCTTCGTGCGGAGCCGGCAGGGCTCCGCACGCCCGACGCGCAGGGAACTATACCCTAGATAAGCCGATCTGAAATAGTGCTTAACGCGCCAAAAGGATGTGCGAAGCCGAAATTTCGCCGTCGCGACGAACCGGGGCCACCGGCGCGACACCGCGGCCGCGACGACCCGGCCGCAACGCAGGGCCCCGTCAGGCGCCACAAGAGCGATGACAGGCGCGGCGGTTTCTTTTAAACACGTAGGGGTAATCGACGACACCGGGCCATGGGGGCCATGGACGCGGAAACCCCGCCAGACATCGACGTCGTCTCGCACGAGGTCATCACGCCGCAGCGGCAGAACCTGCCGCTGGTCTTTGCGTCGCCGCACAGCGGTGCCCATTATCCGCTGGAATTCATTGCCGCCTCGCAGCTTGACCCGCTGGCGTTGCGGCGCTCGGAAGACAGCTTCGTGGACGAACTGTTCGGATGGGCCCCGCGCCTGGGGGCGCCGCTGATCCGCGCCCTGTTCCCCCGCGCCATGATCGACGCCAACCGCGAGCCCTACGAACTCGATCCCGGCATGTTCGAGGATGCCCTGCCCCCCTATGCCAACACCGCTTCGCCGCGGGTGGCAGCGGGGCTCGGTACCATTGCCCGGGTCGTCGCCAACGGGGCCGACATCTATCGCACCAAGCTGCGCTTTGCCGAGGCGCTGCGGCGTCTGCGCCTCTATTACTGGCCCTACCACCGCGCCCTCGGGGGTCTCATAAATCAGACCCGGCGCCAGTTCGGCGGCTGCATCCTGATCGACTGCCATTCGATGCCTTCGGTCGGCGGCCCGATGGACCGCGACAACGGCCACCGCCGGGTCGATTTCGTGCTCGGCAACTGCCACGGTACCTCGTGCGCGCCGGTGGTCATCGACACGGCGGAACGGACCCTGCGCGCGCTCGGCTACCACGTGGCCCGCAACGCGCCTTATGCCGGCGGCTTCGTCACCCGCCATTACGGCCGCCCGATCGAGGGCGTGCATACCCTGCAGATCGAAATCAACCGCGCCCTGTACATGGACGAGGCGCGCATTCGCCGCGGCCCAGGAATGGCCGGACTGGCCGCGGACCTGCGCAGCCTGATCGCCGCCCTGGGGCGGATCGACAGCGCCGAGATCCGCTTTCGATGAACACCGGCGCACCTTCCGCAGCGATCGTCGTCCGCGACGCGGCGGCGAGCGACATCCCGCACATCCAGGCGATCTACGCCCATCACGTGCGTCATGGCCTGGCCTCGTTCGAAGAAATCCCGCCGGACGTGGCGGAAATGATGCGGCGGTTCGAAGCCATCACGACCCGGAACCTGCCCTATCTGGTCGCCGAGATCACGGAGCCGGCCACAGCGGCCCCGGTGGTGCAGGGTTACGCCTATGCCGGGCCCTACCGGACACGACCGGGATACCGGTTCACGGTGGAAAACTCGATCTACGTGGCCCCCGGCGGTCAGCGCCGCGGCCTCGGCCGGGCCCTGCTTGAGGCCCTGATCCGTCGCTGCACGGCGGCCGGGTATCGCCAGATGGTGGCGGTAATCGGCGACAGTGCCAATGTCGCCTCGATCCGCTTGCACGAATCGTTCGGGTTCGAGCGGGTCGGCGTTCTGCGCTCGGTCGGGTTCAAGTTCGGGCGCTGGGTCGACAGTGTTCTTCTGCAGCGCCCGCTGGGCGAAGGCGACGCCACCCTGCCCGCCGCGCCGCCGACCGGATGGCGGGGCTGAGCGGAACCGCACGGGCCACGGCGGGAGAAAAGGCAAAAAAAGGGCCACGTACGTGGACGCGGCCCGAGTCAAGGGAGGAAACGCCTAACAGGCGCACGACAATCGACAAGCAGGCGCTCATCGGTCATGCCGCACTGCACAATATGAGATAGCCAAAAGGGCATTGCAAGGGTTTTTGGCTTGCTGTTACGCAGCATTTTTGCGATCGGGAAAGCCGCTGCCCGCGCCTGGGCCAGGGCAT
>RFLL01000116.1 GCA_003693905.1 Alphaproteobacteria bacterium | reverse complement strand
TTGCTGCACCGCGGGTTGTGATAGATGGTAACGGTCATGAGCGCTCCCCCTTGGTCTTTTCGGTCCGGCCTGATCCCCCGGATTCGGCCTGCCCCCTGTTCGGCTGACGGAGGTTTGAACCGGGCGCGGCCATAACAACGACTCGTTAACCGTCTTTCAAGACCTCATGCGCACAGTGGTCGCGCTCCCTCCCGACCGGTCGAGCGCATGCACGGACTGCCGCATCTCGCGTTTTTCCTCTCTTACGTTGCCCTTGCCGGCGCGCTCGGCGTCTATGCGCCGCGCTGGTGGCCGACGTTGAGCCAGGGCGAGGCGTTTGGCCTCGGCGGGCTGGTCCTGCTTGGCGGAGCGCTGCTGCATGAGGTCCTGGCACGTCTGCACGCTGCGGCGGTGTGGCGCAACCGTTTGTTCGAGGTCGTCCAAGCCTACGGCGACCAGCAGGAAGATCTGGCCTGGTTGCGTCGCGAGGTGCAGGCCATACGCGAAGCCCTGGACGCCGCCAGCCAGAGCGACGGCCTGGGCGGCGGCCGGGTCGAGGAGATGATGGCCGAGGTGCGCGTCATGCGCACGTTGCTGGAGCGTCTGAGCGCGCGCCCGGCGCCAGGTCGGGACGGCGGCCATGGTGATGGCGGCCCGGCATCGCGCCGCGTGCCGGTACCACGCGCGCAAAGCCCATCCACGGACGATACGGGCGATGCCGCTGCGTCCGTTCCGGCGCTCAAGAAACGCGACGCGATGCTCGAAGCGGTACGCGAAGCCTTGCGCAACGACCGTATCGACCTCGTACTGCAACCCATCGTCACCCTGCCGCAACGCCGGCGGCGGTTCTACGAATGCTTTTCGCGCCTGCGCCGGGACGACGGCACGGTGATCCTGCCCGATCAGTACATCGCGGTCGCCGAGCGCGCCGGCCTCATTGCCACCATCGACAACATGCTGCTGTTTCGCTGCGTTCAGCTTATTCGCAAGGTGCAGCGCAAGAGCCAGGACGTGGATTTCTTCTGCAACGTCTCGCCCCATACCCTGGCCGATGCGGCGTTCTTCAACGACTTCATCGCCTTCCTGGAAGGCAATCGGACCCTGGCCGAACATCTGGTGTTCGAGTTCGCCCAGGCCGATTTCACCAGGCTGGACGCGGTCGGCGGGCGCCTGTTCGATAGACTCGCGGCCCTGGGCTGCCGGTTCTCGATCGATCAGGTGCGCGATCCCGACATTGACGTCGGCGCACTGGCGCAACGGGGAATCCGCTTCATCAAGATCGAGGCCGACCGCCTGCTGGCCATCCTCAGCGACAACGTCAGTCTGGTGCGGGCTTGTCAGCGTCATCGCATCGACCTCATCGTAGAGAAGGTCGAAGACGAAAGCCGTCTGGTCGAGCTTCTCGATTTCGAAATCCCCTTCGGTCAGGGCTACCTGTTCGGCGCGCCGCGCTTGGCCCGGCCCGCGGCATAGGGGCAACAGGCGGCGATATCGCTCCCGATTCCGCCCGGCAATCGGGCCCTTTTCCCGAGCGCGCGGACGTGGCACAAGAGGCGCGCCATGCCCGACGCCACATCGACCCGTCCTCGTCCCCCGAGCCCCCGAATCCCGATCCACGATCGCCTGTCGGCGGTGGCGGATCGCTACGACGCCTTCCTCGTCGATCTGTGGGGGGTGCTGCACGATGGCGTTCACGCCTTCCCGGAAGCGGTCGCCTGCCTGCATGCGTTGCGCGACCACGACAAGAAGATCGTCATCCTGTCCAATGCGCCGCGCCGTGCCGGCGAGGTCATGGCCCGCAATGCGGATCTGGGCATCGACCCGGCGCTGGTGACGGCGGTCATGTCCTCGGGCGAGGATGCCTGGCGCCACCTGGCCGAGCGCCCGGACGACTGGTACCGCGCACTGGGCCCCCGCTGCTATCACCTGGGGCCGGAACGGGACCAGGGGATGCGCGACGGCCTGGCGTACACGTTCGTCGACGATCCGGCGGCGGCCGATTTCATCCTCAATACCGGTGCCCGGGGCGGCGATGACACGGTGGCGCACTACGAGGATCTGCTCCGCGCCGCGCAGCGCGCCGGTCTGCCGATGATCTGCGCCAACCCCGATCTGGAAGTCATTCGCGGCGGTCGCCGGGAAATCTGCGCCGGTGCCATCGCCGCGCGCTACGAGGCCCTGGGCGGGCAGGTGCGCTATCACGGCAAGCCGCATCCCGGCATCTACCGCACCTGTTTGGCCCTGCTCGACGGCGTACCGCGGGGGCGGATCGCGGCCATCGGCGATTCCCTGCGTACCGACATCGCAGGCGCCAACGCGGTCGGGATCGACGCTCTTTTCATCGCCGATGGTTTGCAGGGCGCCGCTCTTGGCGTCGATGCCGAGGGTTATCCCGATCCGACCCGCCTTGCCGCAGTCTGCGCCGCCGAGGGACACGTACCGGCAGCGGTGCTGCCCCGTCTGCGCTGGTAGGCGCGGGTCATGGCGCGGTTTCGCACCGGCGCCATGACCTGGGTCTGTGGCACGGGCTCGGCGATGGCGCTGGCACGCGGCTTTCCGGATCCCCCTGAGGGCTTTTGCGGATTGGCCGCAGCCTGGCCGGGACGCCGCAGGCATTGGACTTGGATGCCGCGCCACGGCTATACTGCACCGCAATAAGACCAAGATCCGCCTGATTCGAGGTGCCGGCGATGACCGATTTCCCCGAAAAGACCCTTGATGACTGGCGCGCACTGGCGACCAGGGAACTGCGCGGCGCCGATCCCGACAGCCTGACCTGGCACACGCCCGAAGGCATCGCCGTCAAACCGCTTTATACCGAGGCGGATCTCGAAGGCTTGGAGACGCTGGGCACGCTGCCGGGTTTCCCGCCGTTCGTGCGCGGGCCGCGGGCTACGATGTATGCGCGCCGGCCATGGACGGTGCGCCAGTACGCCGGCTTTTCCACCGCCGAGGAATCCAACGCCTTTTATCGCAAGTGTCTGGCCGCCGGGCAGATGGGACTGTCGGTGGCTTTCGATCTGGCGACGCACCGCGGCTACGATTCCGATCACCCGCGCGTCGTCGGCGATGTCGGCAAGGCCGGCGTGGCCATTGATTCGGTCGAGGACATGAAGATCCTGTTCGACGGTATTCCCCTCGACAGGATGTCGGTGTCGATGACCATGAACGGCGCGGTGCTGCCGGTGCTGGCCGGTTACATCGTCGCCGCCGAGGAACAGGGTGTTACGCAGGACAGGCTGTCGGGGACCATTCAGAACGACATCCTCAAGGAGTTCATGGTCCGCAACACCTACATCTATCCGCCCGAGCCGTCGATGCGCATCGTCGCCGATATCATCGCCTATACGGCGGCGCACATGCCGAAGTTCAACTCGATCTCGATTTCCGGCTATCACATGCAGGAAGCCGGCGCGACCTGCGTGCAGGAACTGGCCTTCACCCTCGCCGACGGCATCGAATACGTGCGCGTCGCCACCGGGCGCGGTTTGGCGGTCGATGCGTTTGCGCCGCGGCTGTCGTTCTTCTTCGCCATCGGCATGAACTTCTTCATGGAGATCGCCAAGCTGCGCGCGGCGCGGTTCCTGTGGGCCGATCTGATGCGTGAGAAATTTTCTCCGTCCGATCCGCGTTCGCTGATGTTGCGCACCCATTGTCAGACTTCGGGCGTCTCGCTGACCGAGCAGGACGCCTACAACAATATCGTGCGCACCGCGATCGAAGCCTTGGCCGCGGCCCTTGGCGGCACCCAGTCTCTGCACACCAATGCCTTCGACGAGGCGGTCGGCCTGCCGACCGAATTTTCGGCCCGCATCGCACGCAACACGCAGCTCATCCTGCAGGAGGAAACCGGTATCACCCGGGTCGTCGATCCGCTGGCCGGCAGCTATTACGTCGAGGCGCTCACCGCCAGCATGGCGCGCGCGGCGCGGGCGCTGATCGACGAGGTCGAGGCGATGGGCGGCATGACCAAGGCGGTGGCCAGCGGCATGCCCAAGCTGCGCATCGAAGAGGCGGCGGCGCGCAGGCAGGCGCGTATCGACCGCGGCGAGGAAGTGGTCGTCGGCGTCAACAAGTACCGGCCCGAACGCGAGGAGCCGATCGAGATTCTCGACATCGACAACACCGCCGTGCGCGAGCGCCAGATCGCGCGGCTCAAGCAGGTGCGCGCCAGCCGCGACGAAGCGGCATGCCGGGCGGCGCTCGATGCTCTGACCAGGGCGGCGGCCGACGATACCGGCAATCTGCTTGAACTGGCCATCGAAGCCACACGCCGGCGCGCGACGGTGGGTGAAATCTCCGATGCGCTGGAAAAGGTCTACACCCGCCATCGGGCCACCATCCACAGCATTTCCGGCGTCTACGGCTCGGCCTACGAGGGCGACGAGGGTTTCGCCCGCATCCAGCAGGAAGTTGACGCCTTCGCCGAGGAAGCGGGTCGGCGGCCACGGATGCTGGTGGTCAAGCTGGGCCAGGACGGCCATGATCGCGGCGCCAAGGTGATTGCCACCGCCTTTGCCGACATCGGCTTCGACGTCGATGTCGGGCCGCTGTTCCAGACTCCGGAAGAAGCGGCGCGTCAGGCGGTCGAGAACGACGTGCATGTGGTTGGCGTGTCCAGCCAGGCGGCCGGTCACAAGACCCTGGTGCCGCAACTGGTCGAGGCGTTGCACGCCGCCGGTGCCGACGACATCATCGTCGTGTGCGGTGGCGTTATTCCGCCCCAGGATTACGATTTCCTGCTTCAGGCGGGGGTGGCCGCGATCTACGGTCCGGGCACCAACATTCCCCATGCCGCCCACGAGATTCTCGATCTGATCCGGCGCCGCCGTGCCGCCGCGGCGGCGTGAGGCGGGGGTGGCGGTGCGCGTGGCGGGCCCTGGGTGACCGCCGCATGCTGACAGCGTAGGCCGAGTTCATGCGTCCCACCACCATCGAGCCGGGGCAGTTTGAACCCGGCCGTCATCTGCGCACGTTGCGCCATCTGCTGCCGTACCTGTGGCCGCACGGGCGCGGCGACCTGCGCCTGCGGGTCGGTCTGGCCGTGGTCATGTTGGTGGCGGCCAAGGTGACCAGCGTGTTCGTGCCGGTGCTGCTGCGCGAGGCGGTCAATGCCCTTTCGGTCCCCGCCGATGCTCTGGTCGCGGTACCGCTGGCGCTGCTTGTCGGCTACGGCGCGGCGCGGGTGCTGACCCTGGCGTTCGGCGAACTGCGCGATGCGCTGTTCGCCAAGGTGGCGCAGAACGCCATCCGCCAGATTGCGCTCGCCACCTTCCGCCGTCTTCATGCGCTGTCGCTGCGTTTTCACCTCGAACGTCAGACCGGGGCGCTCAGCCGCGCCATCGACCGCGGCACCAAGGGCATCGAGTTTCTGCTGTTCTTCGTGCTGTTCAACGTGCTGCCGACGGTCCTCGAGATCGCGCTCGTCTGCGGCATCCTGTGGGCCTTGTTCGATTGGCGCTACGCCGCGGTGACCGCGGTCACCATTGCCGGCTACGTGTGGCTGACGTTCACCCTGACGGAGTGGCGGATCCGCCTGCGCCGGGCGATGAACGAGGCCGACAACCGCGCCAATGCCAAGGTCGTCGATAGTCTGCTCAACTATGAAACGGTCAAGTACTTCGGTAACGAGGAGCACGAGGCGGCGCGCTATGACGCGGCGCTACGCGATTACGAGCAGGCGGCGATCAGGAGTCGCACCAGTCTGTCTCTCCTCAACGTCGGCCAGGGCATCGTGATTGCGCTCGGCATCACCACGATCATGATCATGGCCGCGCAAGGCATCGTCGCCGGGCACATGACGGTGGGCGATTTCGTGATGGTCAATGCCTATCTGATCCAGCTCGCCATGCCGCTCAATCTGCTGGGCACGGTCTACCGCGAGATCAAGCAGTCGCTGATCGACCTCGAAACCATGTTCGACCTGATGCAGGCGCCGCCGGAGGTCCGCGATCGCCCGGACGCCAAACCGTTGCGCGTGAGCGGCGGTGAAGTCGTGTTCGAGAAGGTCGATTTCGGCTACGACCCGCGGCGGCCGATTCTCGAAGGTGTCGGCTTTGTCGTTCCGCCGGGGCGCACGCTTGCCATCGTCGGGCCGAGCGGCGCCGGCAAATCGACCATCGGCCGGCTGCTGTTCCGCTTCTACGATGTCACCGGCGGGCGCATCCTGATCGACGGCCAGGACATCCGCGAGGTCACGCAGGAATCGCTGCGCACGGCGATCGGCATCGTGCCGCAGGATACAGTGCTGTTCAATGACACCATCTATTACAACATCGCCTACGGACGGCCGGAGGCGGACCGGGCGGCGGTCGAGCGCGCGGCGCGTCTGGCCCGCATTCACGATTTCATCGTCGCCTTGCCGGACGGCTACGACACTGTGGTCGGTGAACGCGGCCTGAAGCTGTCGGGCGGCGAAAAGCAGCGGGTGGCGATCGCGCGCACCATTCTCAAGGATCCGGCGATTCTTCTCTTCGACGAGGCGACCTCGGCGCTCGATACCCGGACCGAACGGGAAATTCAGGCCAGCCTCGACGAGGTCTCACGCGGTCGCACGACGCTGGTGATCGCCCACCGCCTGTCGACCGTGGTCGGCGCCGACGAGATTCTGGTGCTCGAAGACGGGCGCATCCTCGAACGCGGCCGCCATCAGGCGCTGCTTGCGCGCGGCGGTATCTATGCGGCCATGTGGGCGCGCCAGCAGGATGCCGCCGCCAGTGGAAGCCGCGACGACAGCGCAAGCAATGGGGAAGGGGAAAAAGGTGCCGCGACGCCGA
>RFLL01000115.1 GCA_003693905.1 Alphaproteobacteria bacterium | reverse complement strand
GCATGATCCATTCGATTGCCGGGCTGCTCGACGGCGGCCGCCTGCTGCGCCGGCGCCCGTTTCGCGATCCGCACCATTCGGCCTCGCTCGCCGCGCTCACCGGCGGCGGGCTGCGGGCGCGCCCCGGTGAGGTTTCGCTGGCCCATCTGGGCGTCCTGTTCCTTGATGAATTGCCGGAATTCGCCCGTCCCAGCCTGGAGGCGCTGCGCCAGCCCCTGGAGACGGGGCGGGTCGCGGTGGCGCGGGCCAACGCCCACGTCGTCTATCCGGCCCGGGTGCAACTGGTGGCGGCGATGAACCCGTGCCGTTGCGGCCACCTTGATGATCCGGCGCTGGCCTGTGCGCGGGCACCGAAGTGCGCCCGCGACTATCAGGCGCGCATCTCCGGGCCCCTGTTCGACCGCATCGACCTGCACGTCGAAGTGCCGGCGGTCTCACCCGCCGATCTCGATCTGCCACCGCCGGCCGAAGGTTCAGCCGCTGTCGCCGCCCGCGTCGCCACCGCCCGGCAGCGCCAGAGCGCCCGCTACGCGAGGGTCCCGGAAGAGCGCCGGCCGCGCACCAACGCCGAAGCCGACGGCGTCCTGCTGGAAGAGGTCGCCACCCCCGATGCCGAGGGCCGGGCCCTGCTGCGCCGCGCCGCCGCGCACATGAAGCTGACGGCACGCGGCTATCACCGCGTCCTGCGGGTGGCGCGCACCCTGGCCGATCTGGCCGGAAGCGAGGCGGTCCGGCGCCCCCACATCGCCGAGGCGCTGTCCTATCGCCGCGTCGTGCCCGGGGCCTGAGCGGCCCCTTCAAAGGCGCCTGTTCAGCCCGCGGGCTGGGCCGCGGTTTCCGGCTTCGTCGGGCCGGGCTGCGTCTGGCTCTTTGCCTGAGCCTTGGGCGCCGGAGCCGATTCCGCCCGCTCCGGTTCCGCTGTCCCCGCGCGCCCCGTTTCTTCGAGCGGCGCCCAGCAGTTGCGCGTGATCTGTGCCGTCAGCTCCATCAGCCGGGTCGCTTCCTCAAAGTATTGCTGCGTGGCGCGGCGTGCAAAATCGCATTGAAGCCGAAAGGCTTCCTGCGGGTCCTTGCACTTCATCAGGGTTTCGGACGCCTCCAAATCCTCGCGGATCCGGGCGTTGCCGAATTCGAGCATCTCGCGCCCGAGCTTGGCCATGCCTTCGAGCACGGCCCCGTTGGCCTTGATCATCGCCTCCAGAGTGCGCCCGTTGCGCGCCAACAGCGCCTCGACCTCCGCCGCGCTGGGTGTTGCCGTCTGCGACGTCATCTTGCTGCTTGTCGCCTTCGCCATGGTTGTGATCCTCCTGAATGGGTCGGCTTCGAGAGATCCGACCGCCCGCGCCGCCCTCATGGGCTGCTCTGCGGACCGCCCCCCGCCCGTCACCGCCTTGTCCCGGGTGGCCGCGAGGGAGAGGTCAACCTTCATTAACCATGCTCTAAATAAGGTTATGGGCCGGCCCCCGAATTTTGCAAGCCCCGCGTCCGGCATTTGTTGAAAAAAGGATGTATCGCGTCGCAAACGGTTTCAAGACGCCGATGTCGTCAGGTCAGGCTGAAGAAGCGGCTTTTCTTGTTGTGTTAACAAAGTATTGCGGTTTTATGTACTATCATCCCTACATATGGGGTAACCAGAGCACATTCAGGGGCGGTTTCGCCGCGGCGCGGACCTCATCAGCCGCATCGAGCCGCCCGCGCGCGAAACGAAAAACCGGGAGCTTCGCCGTGGCCGATTCCGACGAACAAGCGCATGCATACCAGGCCCGTGCAGCGGCGTTGTCGCTGGCGCATGGATCTTCACTGGCCCGTCTGTTGCGGGCGCACGGGCGCGACGCCCTCGCCCGGCAGGTCGAGGGGGCGATCGAAGAGGCCTACCGGATCGTCGCCGACGAGGTGGGCCGTGAGGCCCTGAGTGCGGCCGTACGCTGGATCGCGGAGCGGACTGAGCCCGGCGCCGGCACCCGGGCGGCGGCGTCGCTGCGTCACTGACGCGCTGGCCGGGCGAATGGACGTCGCGCCGACGCGAGATTGCGCCGGCCGGGCGATGTCTACTTGTTGGCCGGCTTGATCATGCGGCCAAGGTCCTTGCCTGCAAAAATGTGCATGTGGAAGTGGGGCACTTCCTGGTGGGCGTTGCGCCCGGTATTGGCCAGGATGCGATAGCCGTCGGCAACCAGGCCCTGATCGCGGGTGATCTTCCCGACCGCACGGACAAATCCCGCGATTTCCGCATCCGAGGCCTTGGCGGAAAAATCGTCGAACGATTCGTAGGCGCCCTTGGGAATGACCAGAATGTGGACCGGCGTCTGCGGATTGATGTCGTGGAAGGCGAGCACGTGCTCGTCTTCGTAGACCTTGTTGCATGGAATCTCGCCACGCAGGATCTTGGCGAAAACGTTGTTCGGGTCATATGTCATCGTCGCTCGGCGCTCCTTGCTTGGCTGAGGCGCAGGATATATGCGGTTCAGTCGGGGCTCGACTTCCGGGCCGCCTTTGCGGCGATCCCCGAGATGCCGCGGCGCGCCGCCAGGGCCGCCCACACCTCGCCCGGCGTCACCCCACGCGCCGCCCACAGGACCAGCAGGTGATAAAGCAGATCGGCGCTTTCTTCGATCAGCGCACCGGGTTTGCCGGCGACCCCTTCGATCACGGTCTCAACCGCCTCTTCGCCCACCTTCTGGGCGATCTTCTTCTCGCCCTTGGCGAACAGCCTGGCCGTACGCGATTCGCGAGGGTCGTCGCCGCGGCGGCTTTCGATGGTCGCGTAAAGCTCGTCGAGCACCCGCCCGTCGAACTCGCCGCTTCGCGCTGGAATGGTCTCGTTGCTCATGATCGCGCCATCGGTATCAGGTTTTGCGCCGGCTGTCAGCCGGCCTTGACGGGCAGACGCACCGGGATGCCGGCGGCGGCCAGGCAAGCCTTGGCATCTCCGATCGAATACTCGCCGAAATGGAAGATGGAGGCCGCCAGCACCGCCGAGGCGTGGCCGTCGCGCAGGCCGGCGACCATGTGCTCGAGCGTGCCGACCCCGCCCGAGGCGATCACCGGCACCGGCACGGCGTCGGCCACGGCGCGGGTGAGGGCGATGTCGTAACCCTGCCGGGTGCCGTCGCGGTCCATCGAGGTGAGCAGGATTTCACCGGCCCCCAGCTCCGCGACCCGGCGCGCCCAGGCGACGGCATCGAGCCCGGTCGGCGTGCGCCCGCCGTGAGTGAAGACCTCGAAGGTGCCCGAAGCGGTACGTTTGGCGTCGATGGCGACGACGATGCACTGCGATCCGAACTTTTGCGCCGCGGTGCGGACCAGCTCGGGATCGCGCACCGCAGCGGTGTTGATGGTGACCTTGTCGGCGCCGGCCAGCAGCAGGGCGCGCACATCCTCCGGCGTGCGCACGCCGCCGCCCACGCTCAGCGGCATGAAACACTGCTCGGCCGTGCGCGCCACGACGTCGAGCAGGATGCCGCGGCGCTCATGGCTGGCGGTGATGTCGAGGAAGCACAGCTCGTCGGCGCCGGCCCGGTCATAGACCCGCGCCTGTTCGACCGGATCGCCGGCATCGCGCAGGCCGACGAAGTTGATGCCCTTGACGACGCGCCCGTCCTTGACGTCGAGGCAGGGAATGATTCGCGCCTTCAGCATCGCACCGGCGTTCCCGTCGCGCCATCGCGTGCCGCGGACCCGACCAGGGCCAGCGCGGCGGACGGGTCGATGCGCCCGTCGTAGAGAGCGCGGCCGCAGATGACGCCTTCGATACCCGCCTCGGCCACCGCCATCAGCGCCGCGATGTCGTCGAGCGAGGCGACCCCGCCCGAAGCGATGACCGGTATGGGCACCGCACGGGCCAGCGCGGCGGTAGCCGCCACGTTGACGCCCTGCAGGGCGCCGTCGCGCTCGATATCGGTATAGACCAGCGCCCCGACGCCGACATCGGCGTAGCGGCGGGCCAGGTCGACGGCAGCGATGTCGCTCTGCTCGGCCCAGCCGCGCACCGCCACGCGCCCGTCGCGGGCGTCGATGCCGACCACGATGCGGCCGGGAAATCGCCGCGCCGCCGTGTTCACCAAGTCCGGATCCTCCAGCGCCGCGGTGCCCAGGATCACCCGCCGCACCCCGGCCGCCAGCCAGGCTTCGATCGTCGCCATGTCACGGATGCCGCCGCCGAGCTGAACCGGTATGTCGACCGCCGCCAGAATCGCCTCGACCGCGGCACGGTTGACGGGGCGGCCCTCAAAGGCGCCGTTGAGGTCGACCAGATGCAGCCACGAAAACCCGGCCGCGGCAAAGCTGCGCGCCTGGGCTGCGGGGTCGTCGTTGAACACCGTGGCACTGGCCATCTCGCCGCGCACCAGGCGCACGGCGCGGCCGTCCTTCAGGTCGATGGCGGGAAAGAGGATCACGGTCCGCTCGACCCCCCCTCGCCCGAGTTCCCGTCGCCCGAGCTCGCGTCCGTCTCGAACAGGTCCTTGTAGTAGTAGTAGCCGGTGACCCAGGCGCCGTCGATCCACGCATAGTGAGGATGCGTACCCCAGCGCCGGTAGCCGAGAGATTCATAGAGGCGGATCGCCACCTCCTGGGTTGCGCGCACGTCGAGGTTGAGCACCCGCAGCCCGGCGCGCCGCGCCGCCGCTTCGATCGCCTCGACCAGCATCCGTGCCAAACCGTGGCCGCGCGCCCACGGGGCCATGAAGGCGGTGGTCAGATGACCGACGAAGGCCTGCGCCTCGTTGTTGCGCGCCGGCCGCACGAGCTGCGCCGAACCGGCCACGGTGCGATCGAGACGGGCGACGAACAGCTCGCGCTCGGGGACCAGCAGAACCCCCTTCCAATAGGCCTCCATGACCTCGCGCGGCGGCGGGCTGAGCCAGCCGAACCCTCCGCCCTGACGAATCGCCGCTTCGGCCGCATCGCACAGATCGTGCAGATCGGGGCCGGTGAACTCGGTCAGGCGCTCCACCGCCGTCGCGGGCTTGTCACGCAGATCTTCGCCAGGCTCCGACGTCACAGTCATGGACACCACCTCAGAAAGTTGCCGAGCACGGTCAGGCCGACGGCCTGACTCTTCTCGGGATGGAACTGGGTTCCGAACAGGTTGTCACGTCCGATCGCCGCCGCCACCGGACCACCGTAGTCGACGCTCGCGCGCACGTCGGACGCATCGCGGGCGATGAAATGATAGCCGTGCACGAAGTACACGTGGGGACGGGGCCCCAGATCGGCCAGCACCGGGTGCACCGGTTCGTGCACGTTCAGCTCGTTCCAACCCATGTGCGGAACCTTGAGCGCGGGATCGTCCGGGCTCAGCGGTACGACCTCGCCCGCGATCCAGTCGAACCCCGGATGCACACCGTGCTCGCGCCCGCAGGTGGCCATGAGCTGCATCCCGACGCAGATGCCGAGAAACGGCCGGCCGCGATGCACGACCGCTTCGCTCAGCGCCGCGATCATGCCGGGTACGGCTTCCAGTCCCTGCCGGCAGTCACCGAAGGCGCCGACCCCGGGCAGCACGATGCGATCGGCCGCGGCCACGGCCGCGGTCTCGGCGCTGACCACAACCCGGGCCGGAGTCCCGGTCATGGCCGCGGCGCATTCCAGTGCTTTGGCTGCCGAGCGCAGGTTGCCCGATCCGTAATCGACGACGACGACGTTCATGTGTACATCCAGCCCGCTTCGGCGCGGCGCAGTATCCGGTTAGAGGGAGAAGCGGCCGGCAGACCGGCGCCGCGGACGAAGGAGCGTCGCAGACGGATATTTACAACTTTCCCTTGGTCGAAGGCACGGCATCGGCGCGGCGCGGGTCGATTTCCACCGCCTGGCGCAGGGCGCGCGCCAGTCCCTTGTAGCAGGACTCGACGATGTGGTGCGAGTTCTCGCCGTAGAGCGTCTCGACGTGCAGCGTCAGGCCGGCGTGCTGGGCAAAGGCCTGAAACCATTCCTTGAACAGCTCGGTGTCCATGTCGCCCAGCTTGTCGCGGGTGAACGCGACCTTCCACACCAAGTAGGGACGGTTGGAGGCGTCGAGCGCAACCCGGGTCAGGGTTTCGTCCATCGGCACCAGAGCCTCGCCGTAGCGGCGGATTCCTTGGCGCCCGCCCAGCGCCCGGGCCACCGCCTGGCCAAGTACGATGCCGGTGTCCTCGGTGGTGTGGTGAAAGTCGATGTGCAGATCGCCTTCGGCCCGCAGAGTGATGTCGATCAGGCTGTGGCGGGCAAGCTGTTCGAGCATGTGGTCCAGAAACCCGATGCCGGTGGTCACGTCGTAGCGCCCGGTGCCGTCGAGCTCGACGGTCGCGGCGATGCGGGTTTCGCTGGTGCGGCGCTCGACGGTGGCCCGCCGCCCGGCCCTGCTTTTTTCGCTCATGGCGGCGCCGTTGTATCAGGAAGCGAACGATCCCGCCAGAGCGCCGGCACCTCCGATCCGAAGCCTTGACCCGGCGGCGATTTCGGCCCATGTGTCTGGCTATGGTCGACCCGCATTCCCAACCTGCCCGGCCCCCGCTGTGGCATGGCACGACGATCCTGTCGGTGCGCAAAGGCAACCAGGTGGTGGTCGCCGGCGACGGTCAGGTCAGCCTGGCCAACACCGTCATCAAGTCCAATGCGCGCAAGGTGCGCCGTCTGGGCAAGGGCGAGGTCATCGCCGGCTTCGCCGGGGCCACGGCCGATGCCCTGACCCTGTTCGAGCGCCTGGAGGCCAAGCTGGAAACCCACCCGGGGCAGCTTGCCCGGGCCTGCGTGGAGCTGGCCAAGGACTGGCGCACCGACCGCTATCTGCGCCGGTTGGAAGCGATGATGGCCGTTGCCGACGCCTCGGTGTCGCTGGTGCTGACCGGAACCGGCGACGTTCTGGAGCCCGAAGACGGCCTCATCGGCATCGGCTCCGGCGGCGCCTATGCTCTGGCGGCGGCCCGGGCGCTGATCGATCACGACGATATGACGGCGGAGGCGATCGCCCGCAAGGCGATGGCCATCGCCGCCGGATTGTGCATCTACACCAATGACAACGTCATCGTGGAAAGCATCGAGCGTGCGTGATACGTCCCAGCAGGATGCGGCCCAGGCCAGCACCTTCAGCCCGCGCGAGATCGTCTCCGAGCTCGACCGGTTCATCGTCGGTCAGGACAAGGCCAAGCGCGCCGTCGCCATCGCCCTGCGCAACCGCTGGCGGCGTCAGCAACTGCCGCCGGAGCTGCGCGAAGAGGTGCTGCCCAAGAACATTCTGATGATCGGCCCGACCGGTGTCGGCAAGACCGAGATCGCGCGCCGTCTGGCGCGTCTCGCCCAAGCGCCGTTCCTCAAGGTCGAAGCGACCAAGTTCACCGAAGTCGGCTATGTCGGGCGCGATGTCGAGCAGATCGTGCGCGATCTGGTCGAGATCAGCATCGCGATGACCCGCGAACGGCGCTTCAAGGAAGTGCGCACCCGGGCCGAACTTGCCGCCGAGGAGCGTCTGCTTGATGCGCTGGTCGGCGAACACGCCAGCGGCGAGACGCGGGCCAAGTTTCGCCGCATGCTGCGCACCGGCGATCTCGACGAACGCGAGGTCGAGGTCGAGGTCGCCGATACCGCCTCGCTGCAACTGCCGACCATGGACATTCCCGGCATGCCCGGCGCCAGCATGGGCATGATCAATCTCAACGACCTTCTGGGCAAGGCGTTCGGCGGACGCACGCGCAAACGCCGCCTGAGCGTCGCCGAAGCGATGGAGGTTCTGACCCACGAGGAAAGCGACAAGCTGCTCGATCAGGAGGCGGTGGTCGCCGAGGCCATTGCAGCGGTGGAGCAGAACGGAATCGTGTTCCTGGACGAGATCGACAAGATCACCGCGCGCTCGGAGCGCTTCGGCGCCGACGTCTCGCGCGAGGGGGTGCAGCGCGATCTGTTGCCGCTGATCGAAGGCACCACGGTCGCAACCAAGCACGGACCGGTCAAGACCGATCACATCCTGTTCATCGCCTCCGGTGCCTTTCACCTTGCCAAACCGTCGGACCTGCTGCCCGAACTCCAGGGCCGGCTGCCGATCCGGGTCGAGCTCGAGGCGCTGACCCGCGACGACTTCAAGCGCATTCTGACCGAGCCGGAGAACAGTCTGGTGCGGCAGTACAAAGCGCTGCTGGAAACCGAGGGGGTGATCCTCGAATTCGGCGAAGACGCCATCGACGCCCTGGCCGACCTTGCGGCCGAAATCAACGCTTCGATCGAGAACATCGGCGCCCGGCGCCTGCACACGGTGATGGAAAAGCTGCTGGAAGAGATTTCCTTCACCGCCACCGACCGCGGCGGCGAGACAATCCGCATCGATGCCGCCTATGTCCACGCCCAGGTCGGCGAGCTGGCCAAGAACGCCGATCTCAGCAAGTTCATTCTGTAAGGAAGCTCAACCGCCGTCGGACGGGGCGGCGCTTTCATCGAGCAGGGCCAGCATTGCCGCCACGGTCTCTTCGGACAGCGTGTCGATGCGTTCGGCCAAACGGTTGGCAAGCTCGGTCGCCGCCGGCGACAGTCCGGCAGTATCGACCACGACGCGCGGGTGCGACAGCTCGGCCAGGCGCTGTAATGCCTCGGCCTCGTCCCAGATGATGCCCAGGTACTGACAGATGCGGTGTACCAGACGTCGATTGGGCCGGCCGCGGTGGCCGTGCTCCAGCGCCGACAGATAGGCCGGCGTCACTCCCAGACCGGCGGCCATGTCTTTCAAGGTTTCACCGCGCGCGGCGCGCAGCTCGCGCATTTTCAATCCGAACGGGGTCATGCTTGGGGTCGTTTCATATGCGGAACGATCCGGCATGCGGGCTCCGCCCCTCCGTTCCGCTTCGGAAACGATCCGGAGATCGGGCCGCCCGCGCCGGAACCGCTGCCATCTTTAACGGGATTCGGGTTGACCGCAACCGGCCGCACGGGGGCCCGGGCCTCTGCCTTCAGCCGCGCGGGCGGCGCAGAAGAACATAAAGCGCCCCCATGCCGCCGTGATGCGGCCGGGCATAGTCGAACGCCAGCACCCGGTCCCGGTTGGGCGCTTCGTTGAGCCAGCGCGGGACCTGCGTGCGCAGGATGCCGCCGCTGTCCTTGGCCAGCCCCTTGCCGGTCACCACGAGAACGCAGCGCTTGCCGGCCGCCTGGGCCCGGGCCAGAAAGACCGTAAGGGCACGATGCGCCGCCGCCTGGGTGTGGCCGTGCAGATCGAGGATCGCTTCGACCGGCAACTGGCCGCGGCGCAGACGGGTCGCGGTGCGCCGATCAACGCCGACGACGCTGCCGTGGCGGCGCTCCGACGGCGGCGGGCCGGCCTGCGGCGGTGGCGGTGGCGGCGGCGGGCGACGAACCGTCGATGGCGACGACAGAACGGGGGTTGCGGGTTTCGGCGCCGCCTCGGGTGGCCGCACTTCGGATGCCGGCGCTTCGGACGCCGGCGTAAAGGAGTGGCGAGCGCGTCGCCGCAGCGGTTTGGCATCCCGGATCACGTGACGCCACAGGGCGCGATCCTCGGGCGCAAGGGCCGGCGGACGTCGGGTATCGTTGCCGCGGCGGTTACGACTCATCGCCCGAGCCGTCCTCGATCAAAACGATGTGCAGTCGCCGCGGGCCATGCGCGCCGAGCTGGATCGT
>RFLL01000114.1 GCA_003693905.1 Alphaproteobacteria bacterium | reverse complement strand
TTGCCGAACAGGACCAGTCCGGCACGGCGGTAGCGACGGATCAGCTCTTCGTCGAAATCGGTCACGTACCCCGCGAACAGGCGACTGCCGTTGCCAAGCGGCGCGCCTGCAACGAAGGTGTAAAGGTCCTTGATCAGGAACGGAACCCCGCACAGCGGTCCGTCGGGAAGCCCGGTCTCGATCACCGCCGCGGCCTGATCGTAGAGGCGGCAGGCGAGAAAATTGAACCGCGGGTTGCGCGCCTCGGCGCGGGCAATGGCCGCGTCCAGCAGCTCGCGCGGGCTGATCTCGCCGGCCCGCACCAAGGCGGCCAGGGCGACGGCGTCGAAAGTCTCGTATTCGGTGAAAGAGGCCATGGGCTCGACGACTGGCATGGGGGTTGGCATGGAGGCGAGATGGATCGGGTGCTCTCGCCCCCCGTATCGCCTCGTCCAAGGGAATGCGTTTTCCGGCGACATTTCAAGGCCGCCCTGGCACATGGCCTTTACCGGTGCGCCTCCGCGGCACATATTGAGATCATGGCCATTCTGAAGATCGCCCGCATGGGGCACCCGATTCTGCGCCGCAAAGCCGCCCCGATCCCCGATCCCGGCGCCCCCGAGGTGCGCCGGCTGGTGGCCGACATGCTGGAGACGATGGAGGACGCGCAGGGCACCGGCCTGGCCGCGCCGCAGGTTCATGTGCCGTGGCGTCTGGTCGTGTTCTATGTTTCCGGCGAGCGTGCCGCGCGCGAGGCAGGGAACCCGGCCGCGGAAGGCGGAGCGGAGCCTGCCGATGACGGGGTGCCGCTGACCGTTCTCATCAACCCGGTGATCGAGCTGCTGGGTGAGGAAACCGCGCTCGGCTGGGAAGCCTGCCTGTCGCTGCCCGGTCTGGCTGGGCAGGTGCCGCGCTACACCGCCATTCGCTACCGCGGGCTCGACCTCGACGGTCGCGAGATCGTGCGCGAAGCGCGCGGTTTTCATGCCCGCGTCGTGCAGCATGAATGCGATCACCTGGACGGGATCCTCTATCCGCAGCGGATGACCGACCTGTCGACCCTGGCCTTTACCAGCGAACTTGCCCGCAAGGTGGACGATGAAGCAGACCCATCGGCGCCGGAGGAGTAGACGGTCGTCATGACGAAACCTCACACGACGCAACACGACACCGACATCGACGCGCTGCGGCGCAGGCTTCTTGTCGCCACCCTGCCGCACGTTCCCTTCGACGGGTGGAGCGAAGCGGCCATGCGTGCTGGGGCGGCCGATGCCGGGCTCGACATGGCGGTGGCGATGAACGCTTTTCCCGGCGGGCCGCTGGAGATTCTGGAGCTGTTCAGCATCGAGGCCGACCGGGCGATGCTGGAACGCCTCGAACGGTGCGATCTGGCGCGCATGCGGGTGCGCGACCGGGTGGCGGCCGGAGTGCGCGCACGCCTGGAATATCTGACCCCGTACCGCGAAGCGGTGCGCCGGGGGCTGGCGCTGCTGTCCCTGCCGCACAATACGCCGCTTGCCGCGCGGCTTCTTTATCGCACGGTCGATGCGATCTGGTATGCGGCCGGCGACACCTCGACCGACTACAACTATTACACCAAGCGCCTTCTGCTCGCCGGCGTCTATTCGGCCACGGTTCTGTTCTGGCTCAACGACCACTCCGAGGAACAGGCGCAAACCTGGGCCTTTCTCGATCGACGCATCGACGAAGCCCTGCGCTTTGGTGGCACCATGGGACGTGCTGCCAAAAAGGTGCTCGACCTGCCCGATCGCCTGTTCGTCCGCACACCGCGCCCGGGCCGCGTTCACCGCTGAATCCGGACCCGCCCCGGACACGAACCGCCGGGAAGCCCGGTTCTACGAGGTTCGCTGGATGATCCTGGTGGTGTGGCCCATCTTGCGCCCGGGGCGGACTTCGGACTTACCGTAAAGGTGCAGCTTGACCGCAGGGTCGGCCAGCACCGCCTGGGCCTGCTCGACCTCTGCGCCGATCAGGTTCTTCATGACCGCATCGGCCAGGCGGTCGGTCGCCCCCAGCGGCAGGCCGGCCACGGCGCGCACGAGCTGCTCGAACTGGGAGGTGATGCAGGCGTCCAGGGTCCAGTGGCCCGAATTGTGCGGCCGCGGTGCCAGTTCGTTGACCAGCACCTCGTCGTCGGTGGTGACGAACATCTCGATCGCCAGGAGTCCGATCAGGCCGATTTCCTCGGCCAGATGGCGGGCGATGCCTTCCGCCTTGTCGGCGACCCGGCTCGGCACGCGCGCCGGCACGATGGTCTGATCGAGGATGTGATTCCTGTGCTGGTTTTCAACCGGCACATAGGTTCGCCGTGCCCCGTCAGCGCCGCGCGCGACGATGACCGAAATCTCCATGCGAAAATCGATGAAGGCTTCGAGGATCAGCCCGACCGTGGCCGCCGCCCGGCCCTGTTCGGCCCACACCGCGTCGAGATCGGTCTCGGCCGTGATCAGGACCTGTCCCTTGCCGTCGTAACCGAGCTCCGCCGTCTTGAGCACGCACGGCCGGCCCATCGCGGCGACGGCGTCGTGCAGGCTGCGGACATCGGTGATTTCGGCATGACGGGCGGTGGGCACGCCGGTGGCGGTGCAGAAGGCCTTTTCCCGCAGCCGGTTCTGGCAGATGTGCAGCACCGACGGCGCTGGGTGCACCGGCACGTATGCGGCCACCGTCTCGGCGGCCGCGAAGGGGATGTTTTCAAATTCGTAGGTGACGACATCGACCGCCCGGGCGAAGCGGATCAGCGCCTCGCGATCGTCATAGGCGGCCCGGGTCGCAAGCGGCGTCACCTGGGTCGCCGGGGCATCGGCCTGCGGACAGAAGACATGGCTGCGGTAGCCGAGCTGCGCGGCGGCGAGCGCGCTCATGCGGCCAAGCTGCCCGCCGCCGAGAATGCCGATGACGGCGCCGGGCGCCAGGGGGCGGGGCAACGATGCGCGAGGAGAGGACGTCATCGCGCGTTCAGGCGTCGTCGCGCGGGATCTCGGCGACCGCCGCACTCTGCCGCGCCCGCCATTCGTCGAGCGCCTCGGCCACCCGGGTATCGTCGAGGGCCAGTACGCTGGCGGCCAGCAGGGCGGCGTTGATGGCCCCGGCGCGCCCGATCGCCAGCGTGCCGACGGGGACCCCGCCGGGCATCTGGACGATCGACAACAGGCTGTCCAGGCC
>RFLL01000113.1 GCA_003693905.1 Alphaproteobacteria bacterium | reverse complement strand
GGGTACTGTTCGCGCAAGGCTCGGCGGAACTCACCGACGAGGCCAGGACGCAGCTTGCGGCCCTGGCCCGGCGTCTGGCCGAGGACGAATCCATACGCGTACAGCTTCTTGCCTATGCCAAGGACACCGGCGGCGGCACCAGCCGGGCCCGACGACTGTCGCTGTCGCGGGCACTGGCGGTGCGTTCCTTCCTGATCGAGCGCGGCATCCGGTCGACACGCATGGACGTACGCGCGCTCGGCGACAAGGCGGCCGACGGCCCGCCTGACCGGGTCGACATATTGCCGCGACGCGCGCAGCTCTGATTCGAGTCCGGATGCCTTCCCCCGCCACAGTTTTGCCGCACTACGTCGCTATAGGGCAGGCGCCTTGACCGTACGAACCGATACATCTGTCCGCGTCATTACGCGGCCGCAGCGCTATCTGGTGCGCATGAGCATATTCATGCTCATCGTGATTGCCGCGTGCGCCGCGCTGGCACCGCAGCTCAAGGACGCCTTCTTCGCCAACGCGATTCTGAACGGCATGATCCTGGGCGTCCTGCTGCTTGGGACGATCTACATTTTCCGCCAGGTCATGGTGTTGCGGCCCGAGGTGGAATGGCTGGAGCACCTGCGTCGCGAAACCAGCGGCGGCGTCGTCTTTCCCGGCGCCCTGTCGGAGCGTCGCCCGCCGCGGCTGCTCGGCCCCATGGCCACCATGCTGGGCGAGAAACGCGGCCGCCTGACGCTGTCGGCGCTGTCGATGCGCGCCCTGCTCGACAGCATCCAGAGCCGGATCGAGGAATCGCACGAAATTTCCCGTTATCTGATCGGCCTGCTGATCTTTCTCGGGCTGCTCGGCACTTTCTGGGGCCTGATGATGACGGTCAGCGCGGTCGGCGACACCATCGCCGGCCTGAGCAGCAACGCCGCCGACCCGGCGGCCATGTTCGAGGAGCTGAAGCGCGGTCTGAACACGCCGCTGGCCGGCATGGGCACGGCGTTTTCCTCGTCGCTGTTCGGACTGGCCGGGTCGCTCGTTCTCGGCTTCCTCGAATTGCAGGCCGGCCAGGCGCACAACCGCTTCGTCAACGAGCTGGAAGAATGGCTGTCGGGCCTGACGCGCCTGAGCGGCGCCGGACCGGTCGCCGACGGCGACCAGTCGGTGCCGGCGTTCATTCAGGCGCTTCTGGAAAAGACGGCGGAAAGCCTGGAGCAGCTTCAGAACACCATCGCGCGCGGCGAGGCCAACCGCAACACGGTGACGCAGAGTGTGGCCACGCTGGCCGAACGGATCGGCACGCTGACCGATCAGATGCGCGCGGAACAGGGCGTGCTGATGCGCCTGGCCGAGACCCAAACCCACATGCAGACCCTGGTCAGCCGTCTGGCCGAGCACGATGCGCAACCCAACGGTCTGGACGAAGCGACCCGCGGGCACATCCGCAATCTCGACGTTCGTCTGGAGCATCTGCTCAACGAGCTCAGCACCGGGCGCGAATACGCCGTACAGGAAATCCGCAGCGAGATCCGCCTGCTGACGCGCACCATCGCCGCCATGGCGGAGGAGGCCGAATAGGTGATGCGGCGCCCCCATACGCGCCCGTATGCGCCGGGCTTCGCCACCATACCGGCCGACGGTGAATCGTCATGTACGTCCTGAGCCGCGGCGGCAGCCGCCGCAGCGTCAATATCTGGCCCGGGTTCGTCGACGCTCTGGCGACGCTTCTGCTCGTCGTCATCTTCGTGCTGATGGTGTTCATGGTGGCGCAGTACTTCCTGACCGTCGCCCTGACCGGCCGGGACGAAGCGCTGGAACGCCTGCAACGTCAGGTCAACGACCTGGCCGAGCTTCTGGCCCTCGAACGTTCGGCCAATGCGGAACTGCGCATCGACGTCTCGCAGTTGTCGTCGGAGTTGCAGAGCTCGCTGACCGAACGCGAATCCCTGGCCAACCAGCTTGCCGCCCTGACCCGGAGCAACGAGGACCTTCAGGCCCGCCTGAGTGCCGCCGAGGCGGCCCGCGACGCAGCCACGCGCGAGCTCGAAAACGCCTACAAGACGGTCGAGGCCGACAAGGAAAAGATCGAAGCGCAGCTTGCCCAGCTTGCCATGCTGCAACGTCTGCGTGACGAAATGGCCGAAAAGCTGCGCCGCAGCGAAGAAGAAAACCGGCGTGTCGCCAAGGAACTGGAAGACGCCTACAAGGTGATCGAGGCGGACAAGGAAAAGATCAAGGCCCAGCTTCAGGACCTCGCCATCCTGCAATCGCTGCGCGACGAGCTGATGACCAAACTGGCCGCCGCCGAAGGAGCCCGCGACGAACAGAAAAAGCTGACCGACGAGGCGCAACAGCAGCTCATGCTGCTCAACCGTCAGATCATCGCTCTGCGCCAGCAGCTTTCACGCCTCGCCGTGGCGCTGGAGGCCGCCGAGGCCGAAGCCAAGGCGAAGGACGTCCAGATCGCCGATCTCGGCCGCCGCCTCAACGTCGCCCTGGCCAGCAAGGTGCAGGAACTGGCCCGTTATCGCTCCGAATTCTTCGGACGGCTGCGCGAAGTGCTGGGCGATCGCAAGGACATCCGCATCGTCGGCGACCGTTTCGTGTTCCAGTCCGAAGTGCTGTTCGCCAGCGGTTCGGCCGAACTGGGCGAAGAAGGCAAGCAACAACTGGCTCAGCTTGCCCGGACGCTCAAATCCATCGCCGCCAAGATCCCCAAGGAGCTGAACTGGATTCTCCAGGTCGACGGCCACACCGACCGGGCCCCGATTCATACCCCCGAGTTCCCCTCGAACTGGGAGCTGTCGACGGCACGCGCGATCTCCGTGGTCCGGTTCCTGATCGAACAGGGCATCCCGCCGCATCGTCTCGCGGCCACCGGCTACGGAGAGTTCCAGCCCCTTGATCCGGGTCTGAGCGAAGAGGCCTTCCGACGCAATCGGCGTATCGAGCTCAAGTTGACACAACGCTGACGTCGGAGGCTGCGGTCCCGCTTCCGCCGGCGGGCGTGCCGGCTTCGCGCAGGGCATCGGCCTGATCGAATTGAAGCTGGGCCAGACGGGCATAAAGGCCGCCGGCGGCGATCAGTTGCCCGTGCGTCCCGGTGGCCACGATTCGGCCCTGATCCATGACGACGATCCGATCGGCCTTGAGCACCGTGGCCAGGCGATGGGCGATGACCAGGGTCGTGCGCCCGACCATCAGGCGATCGAGGGCCTGCTGTACCGCGCGCTCGCTTTCCGCATCGAGCGCGCTCGTCGCCTCATCCAGCAGCAGAACCGCCGGATCGCGCAGAATGGCCCGGGCGATCGCTAGGCGCTGGCGCTGGCCGCCCGACAGACGCACCCCCTTTTCGCCCAGAAACGTCCCCAGCCCCTGGGGCAGATGCTCCAGAAACTCCAGCGCGTGGGCCGCCTCGGCGGCGCGCAGCACCTCTTCGTCGCTGGCATCGGGGCGGCCATAGCGGATGTTCTCCCAGGCATCGGCCGAGAAGATCACCGGGTCCTGCGGCACTAGGCCGATGCGTGCGCGCACCGCGTGCGGATCGGTGGTGCGGATGTCGACCCCGTCGAGCCGCACCGCGCCGGCCTGCGGATCGTAAAAGCGCAGCAGAAGCTGAAACACCGTCGTCTTGCCGGCCCCGGAGGGGCCGACG
>RFLL01000112.1 GCA_003693905.1 Alphaproteobacteria bacterium | reverse complement strand
GGCCCGGAACTGGAATTCACCCGGGACGCCGTGGTTGCGGTCACCGGGGCCGAACTTCCGCCCAGGCTCGACGGCGAAGTGCGGGAGACCTGGACCTCCTTCACGGTCAAGGCCGGTCAGGTTCTGAGCTTCGATTATCTGAAGAGCGGTGCGCGCGCCTACATTGCCGTATCGGGCGGTATCGACGTTCCGGTGGTGCTCGGCAGCCGTTCGACCTACACCCTCGGCGCGCTCGGCGGCTTCGTCGGTCGCAACCTGCAGGCCGGCGACGAATTGCCGCTCGGCGAGGCGACGGGAACCGGGGTCGAGGGACGCCGCGTGCCTGAAAACCTGCGACGCCTGCCCGCCACGCCGACCGAGTTGCGCGTGATGCCCGGACTTTATTGGCACCGTATCACCGAGGCCTCGGGGCGCAGGTTCTTCGAAGATGTCTGGACCGTCGCTCCGGAAGCCGACCGTATCGGGTATCGTTTCCGCGGCGGACATCCGCTGGAGTTCGTCGAACGCAAGCAGCCCTTCGGCGCCGGGTCGGATCCGTCGAACATCGTCGATAGTTGCTATCCCTATGGTTCGATTCAGGTGCCGGGCGGGACCGAACCCATCATTCTGCATCGCGATGCCGTCTCGGGCGGCGGCTACTTCATGATCGGGACCGTGATTTCTGCCGACATGGATCTGATCGGACAGTTGCAGCCGCACACGCCGACCAGGTTCGTTCCCATCGGCATGGAGGGCGCGCTTGCCGCCCGACATGAACGTCGGGCGCAGCTCGACAGGGTTCGCACGGAGCTTCTGGGCTAGCGGTGCGTCAACGGAACAGCCGGGCGCGGCTGCGGGCCGCGGCCGCGCAACATCCACGATGAAGAGAGAGGGATCATGACCGACCACGCAACCACCCACCCCACGCTTGCGGACATCCTATGGTCGTCGCAGAGGACTGGTGCGCTGTTGCGGAACACGATTCTGGCGATCCTCGGCAGCGCCCTGCTCTGGGCCGCGGCGAAAATCCAGATTCCCTTCTATCCGGTGCCGATGACCATGCAGACCTTCGTGGTCCTCGCCCTTGGCGTGGTCTACGGCTGGCGCCTGGGGGCGGCAACCGTCGCGGTTTACCTGCTTGAGGGCGCATTCGGCCTGCCCATCTTTGCCGGCACGCCCGAAAAGGGCATCGGGCTGGCCTACATGTTCGGTCCAACCGGCGGTTATCTTGTCGGTTTCCTGCTCGCCGCCGCGCTTTGCGGCTGGCTGGCCGAACGTGGTTGGGACCGGAGCATCACGAGGACGGCGGTCGCGATGCTGGCCGGGAACATCGTCATCTATGTGCCGGGGCTTCTATGGCTGGGCACGCTTGCGGGCTGGGACAAGCCGGTCCTCGCCTGGGGCCTGACGCCGTTTCTGCTCGGCGATCTTGTCAAGCTGGCCCTTGCCGCGATGCTGTTCCCGGCCCTCTGGAAGCTCGTTCGACGCGGTTAGGACCCGGGCGGCGCGGCCGCACGGGTCGCGCCGCGCTCAGTGCGAACGCGCCGGGCGAGCCGGGCGCGATGGCGACTTCGGGTCAAGAACCGTGCGCAGTGCGCGTGCCGTCGCTTCGCTGACATAATAGACGCCATCAACGATGGTGGTGCGCGCATCGTCCCACCTGGTGGCATCGAAATCCCAGGCGATGAGCTGCGCCTTCTTGTCCGGGTCGTCGATCAGGCGTCGCAGCCGGCGCGTCATCGCCTTCTGGAAGTCGGAGGTGGCGCGCAGATCGCTGTCCCCGGTCAGCGCCAGGATCTCCTTCATCCGTACCCGGCCGTCGCGGCGTGCGAACAGCGCCAGGCGGCGCTTGTGATCGTCCGACAGGCCGTGCACCAGACGCACCGCCTGGTCGGGGGTGATGTCGACCGGCCGGCGCCAGTGCAGGGGCACTTTCGCCTTGCGCATGCCGGACGAGCGCAATGTGACCGGCACGCCGGTCAGCACGGCGAGAATTTCTTTCTGCGCCGCCGGTGACAACTGCCGGAATTCCGTCTCTTCCATCACGATACGCATGGCCATCCTCCCTCCGGTGCGTGATCGCCGCCGGGATTCGCTTCAATGTCAAAAGGTCGCAGATTCCGCCGCGCCCGGCAATTGCACCGGCGAAGATCCCGGGGCCGCCGGATACGGCTCACGGAAGCGGCCTCAGGTTCTTTCGGGGACCGGTTGCGCCCGGATCCAGTTCATCAGCGCCCGGAACGGGACCAGCATGACGCTGGCCATGGTCAGCTTCATGGATAATCGCCCAGCGCCCAGGTGACCCACGGCAGGCCGGTAGCGGCAAATGCCAGGGCAAAGAACGCGGCGGTATCAAGCGCCGAGGCCAGGATCGAGGACACGAACGGGGCCTGCCACCACGGCGCCCGGCGCAGACGATCGAAAATCGCAATGTCGAGAAGCTGCGCCAGCAGAAACGCCAGGCCGGAAGCCATCGCAATGCGCGGTCCGGCGATCCACGCCGACAGAACGACGGCAACCGCAAAGCCGGCATAGACGACCCGCCGCGCCGCCTGCGGGCCAAGCGCCCGGTTGGTCAGGTCGGTGACCAGGAACGAGACCGGATAGGTGAAGGCCCCCCACGTCAGCCAGTCGTTGATCGGGAACTGGACCGCGAAGTTGGAGGCGGTGACGATCACGATCATCGCCACGATGCCGGCGAGGAGACCACGGCCCCTTACGGGTGACGTCGGTCTGCGACCGCCACCGGAATACAGGAAGGACATCGCTTCGCTCTCGATTTTCTCAGACGACGAATTTCGCAACGACAAGACGGATGGCGCGGGCACCGTTCCCGGCGCACGGGGTTCCTAGCGCACGGGGTTCCTAGCGCACGGGGGCGCCGGCGTCGAGTCCCGATCTTCGCCCGTGACTGCTATCGCACTGGCGCCGGAACCATCCGCACCGGCGTCCCGATCCTCAGGCCGAGAGCCGCGGCAGCGCTGCCGCGATGAACCGCAACCTCGACCAGGCCGATCGAGTTTTCGTACCAGAAGGCGGTGCCGGGGGGCACATCGGCGAACGTACGCGCGCGCGACAGCACCGTGCCGGCAACATGCAGACGCGCCCCGGGCGCCACGGTGGCGGCGCGCCGGCCGGTCATGGCGTTGCCGTAGGCATCGACATAGATGATGCGGTCGAGATCGTCCGGCCATTCGTCTCCGCCAGCCCAGCCCTGCATCGCCGTTCCGTCGCAAGGCGCCCCCGGCGGCGGCCGCCCGCAGGCCAGACGGGCAGCCACCGGTGCGAACAGATCGCGCCCGTGAAACGTGGCCGACAGGCGCGCCGGGCGCCAGTCTATCCGCCATGCCCGCACGTCCTGCCCGGCCGCCGCCGCACGCCGGGCCGCGATCGCGAACAACCCGTTGTCGGGGCCGACGAACCAGTGCGCGCCCGCAGCCACGATCAGCGGCTGCCGCGCGCCGCCGACACCGGGGTCGACCACGCCCAGCACCACCGTGGCCGGTGGCATCTCGGGCACGAGAGCCGCCAGCAGATAGGCTGCGGCCCGGGGATCGAACGCCGGCGCATCGCACATCAGGTCGATCACCGGAACGCCTCGGGCTTCGCGCGCGAGAACCGCCCTCATCTGCCCCACGTAGGGTCCGGCCGGTCCGAAATCCGTGAACAGGGCGATCATCGCCGCAGGGCCGCCCGGCTTGGCTTCCGACTCGGAATCGCTCATGATGTAGTAATCCACCTTGCAAACATCACAATATGTATGTTAAGAAACAAAATCTGGTAGACTTAAGGGGGGATGGCTACATGACGTGGACCGAAGAACGGGTATCG
>RFLL01000111.1 GCA_003693905.1 Alphaproteobacteria bacterium | reverse complement strand
GGCCCGGACCCGCGCCTACGGTGCGGTCGATCTCATCGACTGGCCGGACGGGTTCTGCCGCCGCGACATCGGCTGGCGGGCACTGGCACGCCAAGAACCACAGTCCCAGCCGCAACCGCGGCAGAACTGAGGCGATTGACCCCGATCTTTTTACCCGGCCCCGGGACGGGCGGTTTCGGCCGCGGCGCAAATTGGGTAGGATGGCACCCAAGCGGTACCCGACGGCCCCTTGTCCATGACGGCGTCACCGGCTGCGGCAGGACAGGGGCATGGCGTCAGGCAGGCTGCCGGCGCCCAAGATACTGCGCCGAACCAAAACGAGAAACTGCGGGGAGACTCCATGACCCATCCCGGTACCAGGGCGCGTGTCCTGGACAAGCTGCTCGGCAGCCTGGAGAGCGCTCAGGCGGGCAGTCGCGAACTCGACATCATCGTCACTTTCGTACTCGGCGACACCGCCACCGATGCTGGGCGCATGATCCAGATTCTGGTCGAAGAGGGCTATCCGTGGGACGTGGTCTCGGAGCTTCTGGACGAGGACGTTCCGGCCTATACCAGTTCGCTGGACGCCGCGGTGCCGGGCGAGGCCATCGTGCTCAGCGCCTATTCCAGCAAACGCGGGCGGTGGCTGGCGGCGCACCGCAACGATGACGGCGGTCGGGTTCTGGCCTGGGCGGCGAGCGAGTGTCTGGCCCGCCGTCTGGCCGCGCTGAAGGCCCTGCGCGCCACACTCGCACACGAGGCCGCGCCCGAGCCGGTCGCGACCGCAACGGGCAGAGCGGAGCGGCGCCGGGCTTTCGTTCCCGAGGAAATGATCGCTGCCGGCCCCGGCGACGAATCCGCAACCAACCCCCACGGACACGACGAGGAAGCCGAGACGGAATGGAAAATCCTGTTCTGAGACGGCAGCGCGCATCCCCGACGACACCGCGAGGTGCCTGATGGATGGATCGCTCTTCCATCACGGTCCCGATGCACCGCGCCCGCCCTATGTCATCGTCGTCGGCAACGAAAAGGGCGGCACCGGGAAATCAACCACGGCCGTCCACCTGATCGTCGCTCTGCTGCGCGCGGGTTACGCTGTCGGCAGCATCGATCTCGACGCGCGCCAGAGTACGCTCACCCGCTATTTCGCCAATCGCCAACAGTTCGCTGCCGATGCCGGGGTCGATCTGCCGATGCCCCGGCATCATCATATCGAGCGTTCGCAGGCAACCACCCGGGCCGCGGCCGAGGCCGAGGAGCGCAAGCGCCTGCGCGCCGCCTGCGAAGACCTGATCGGGTGTCATTTCATCGTCATCGACACGCCGGGCAGCGACGCCTTTTCTTCGCGCCTGGCGCACGAAAATGCCGATACGCTACTGACGCCGCTCAATGACAGCTTCCTCGATATCGACATCATCGCTCACATCGACCGCGAACGGCGCGAGGTGGTCGCGCCCAGTGCCTATACCAAGATGGTCTGGGAACAGAACAACCGCCGCGTCATGGCCGGACGGCCGCCGATCGACTGGGTCGTGATGCGCAACCGTCTGACCCATATCGAGGCCCGCAACAAACGCGAAATCGCCGGCCTGATGGAGCGCCTGGCCCGGCGCATCGGCTTTCGCCTGGCGCCCGGGTTCGGCGAACGGGTGATCTACCGGGAACTGTTCCTGAAAGGACTGACGGTGCTCGATCTTGCCGAAGAAGTGCCGGGGGCGGCCCCCAACCCGAGCCGGACAGCGGCACGGCGCGAGATCGCCGCCCTTCTGGAGACGATCGGGCTCAGCGAAAGCCACGACGCCGTGCCGGCCTGAGCCCTCCGATTGCCCGCCCCGCTACCGGTCGCCGCCGGCTCGGAGGCGAAATCCGGGATGAAATCCGGAACCGCGTGGATCACTCGGCGCCGCTGCCGCCGGTGCGGATGACCAGACATTCCTGACGCGCCGCCGCAAGGCGGGCGCAGAAATCCACCGCCTTGCGCTTTTCCGGGAACGGCCCGGTACGCACCCGCACCACCACCCCGCGGTCGGCCAGCCTGGCTTCGGATAGATTGAGCTTCATGCCCGACAGGAGTTCGGGAAACCTGCGTTTCAGCTTGCGCCATTCACGCATCGCGCCGCCGCGGGTCTTGACCGAGGCGAGCTGAACCACGAAGTCGCTGTCGCCGCTTCCCCGGCGGCTCGTCCGATCCGCATCGGAGGCCCCCTTCGCACCCGGCTTGCGCGGCGGCAGAGGAGCCAACGGCGGCGTCGGTACGGCCTTTTCGTCGGCGCCGTCCACGGTGGACCCCTGCGCCGACGAAGGGGCGGCTGCCGGACCGGACGATGCATCACCGGCATCTCGGGCCGGGATCACGACGCGTCCCTGCACCGACTTGACGACGAGGCCGAACTCGTGCCCGCCCGCAGGCAGCGGCGCATCGGGGATGAATACCCACTCGCCGAAGGCATCGGCACGCACGGTGCCGATCGGTTTGCCGTTGTCGAGCACGATCAGCTCGGCCCGCGGCGCAGCACGCCCCGCGATGACCGCAGACCCGTCGGGGTCGATTCGCACGACATCGACGGACGCCGTCTCATCGGCCGGAGTCTCTTCATCCGCATCTGCCCCGGGCCTGGCTGCTCCCCCGGGCGTCACGGGCGCGCGCGCAGAAGATTCGGCCGCCGCTTGCGCGGTACCGGCCTGCCCGGCGGAAGAACCGGACGGACCGGACCCGGGATCGAGGGTCGCCTCGGTGGACGTCCCGGGGCCGGGCGCAGCCGGCATCACGGCCGCGGGAAGTGGTCGTGCCGGTGTCGCCGGTTGCGGCGCGGACTTCCGGGGGGCGGAGGTGGCGGCGACGGATTCGGCTTCGGGCGGCGTTTCGATCCGATACACCGCCCACCCGATCACGACGAGTGCGACGGCCGCCGCAACCGCCGCGATTCCGAGCCACGGAACGGCCCGCCGCCGCTTCGCCGTCGATGGCACAGCGCCCGATGTCACCGCGGCCGGCGTTGCGGCGACCGGAGCCTCGCGAAGAGCCGTCGCCCGGTCCATCCCGCCGGTGCCGAAGGCTTCGTCTTTTCCGCTTTTTCCGTCCTGCCCGTCCTTTCCGGTCTCGTCCCCCACGGGGCCGGGCACTGCCGGGGCCGGTAATGTTGCCTCATCCGGCCTTTGCATTGCAGCGGATGCGTCCTGTGCCGCAGCCGCGGCGGTCATGTCGCCGCCAAGAATGTCGTCCGGCAATGGCCGGCGCGCGCGCAGGCTGAACGGTAGCAGGCTGGCCGGAGGTGGTGGTTCGCCGGCCCCGGGCGTGCCTTCCTCGCCGATCAGCGAAAGCTGGGCTGCCAGGGACGCCTCATCGCCCTTGTCGACAACCGCGGCATCCTCAGGGCCAGGAGCATCCGGCGACGGCGTGGCGCCGACCGGGGCGGCCGCCCCTTTGCGCGCCAGCAGCGGCCGGGGCGATGGCATCTGATGCACGCTCATCCGAGATCGACCGGCCCGGCCCCGCCGGCCACGGCAAGCGGGCGTGGCACCCGGGGCACATCCGGCGGCATCGGCAACGGACGCGGGCGCGCGTTGCCTTTGAGACGATTGGCAAGGTACGACCACAGCCCGGCGATCTCTTCGGCCGAGCGCGAGCTTCCCGGCAGTTCCATCACGGTGCGTCCGTCAATCATGCTGGCGGCGAAATCGACCCGCTGATGCACGATCACCGGCGCCAGCATGCCGTGCTGCGACAGGATCGTGATCGCCTCGGTCGTGATGCGCGCGCGCGGCGCGGCGCCGTTGAGGATGAAGATCAGCGGCTTGCCCAGATGTTCGACCAGATCGACCGTACCCCCGATCGAGCGCAGATCGTGCGGGCTGGGCCGGCTGGGAATCACCACCAGATCCGACAGGGCGACCACGTCGCGGACCATGGCGTTGAGAGCCGGCGGCGTGTCGATGATCAGCAGCCCGATGTCCATGTCCCGCAGGCGTTCGACATCGGCCGGCAGCTCGGCGATCGTGGTGTGCACGAAAACCGGCGTCGGCGCGGCGCGCTTGTTCCACCATTCGGCCAAGCTGCCCTGCGGATCGGTGTCAATCAGCGCCACCGGCCCCATGCCGGACCGCTCCGCCTGGACGGCCAGATGGCCGGCCAGCGTGGTCTTGCCGGAGCCCCCCTTGCGAGAGGCCAAGACGATCACCTTCATGATGTAACCGCTCCCCCGCCCCAGGAACGGGCCCCCTTCGTACATCGTTGATTGGTATGCCGCTTGGCGCACAGTGCCGCCCGTCCTTTGCGATGAAACGGGCGCGTAACGCTATATCTGTGCACGGCCGGAAGGGACTATACAATATCTACTGACTACGCGGAACCCTTGTTGAACGAACAAATAATATTTTTCCACCGTACCGTGTCCCCGCCCACCACCGCCTTCGCCCCTTCCCGTCTTTCTTCACCCCCGGCCGTCTTCCGCCTCGCCCGGCGCGCGGCGCAGCGCGAAAAATTCACGCAGCAGCGCCGCACACCGCGTTTCTTCCAAGCCGCCCACGATCTCGGGGCGATGATGACAGGTGGGCTGCTCGAAAATGCGCGGGCCATGATCGACTCCGCCGCCTTTGGGATCATAGGCGCCGAAATAGAGCCGTCGCAGCCGGGCGAGGGAGATTGCCGCGGCACACATTGCACACGGCTCCAGGGTGACGTAGAGATCGGCCTCGACCAGCCGCTTGAGGCCGAGGCGCCGCGCCGCCACCTGAATGACCAGGAGCTCCGCATGCGCGGTCGGATCGCTCCATGTCTCGACCCGGTTGTGGGCGCGGGCCAGCAGCGCACCGTTGCGACCATCGACCAGCACCGCGCCAACGGGCACTTCGCCGAGCTCGGCGCCCGCGCGGGCTTCGTGCAGGGCGAGCTCCATCGGCAAGGGGCGGTGTACGCGCGAGACCATCGCGGCACCGTGCCGAGACACGACGCACCGGTCAAGAAGGCGAGCGAAGATGTCGGCGCCGGCCAGCAGCATCTGAGCCTGATGCCCGGGACGCAGGCATGAATTGTTCTGGATCAACCGCGGCGGCGATTCGTATATGCTACGGTTCAATCGTCAATTGCGCAGATCAATCGCGCAGAATCGAACCGCCACAGGAACCGACACCGCCATGTTGCAAATCAGCCTTGAAACCGTCTGTTACATCATCCTCAAGGCGCGCGAATTCGACGTGAAGGAGGACGTCGTCGAGGATGATCTGGGTTCCAATCCGGCCGACGACGGCGAGATGGCGGTCCTGGCCGACTATCCCGACGATCCGGTCTACGACGAGCTGGTCGAACTGATCGATTCGCTCAACGACGACGAACGAACCGATCTCGTCGCTCTGGCGTGGCTCGGCCGCGACGACAGCGCCACGGCGCAGGACTGGCCGGATCTGGTGGCCGAAGCACGCCAGGAAGGCCGCGGATCGACGGCCCGGTATCTGCTCGGCATGCCGCTGCTGCCGGATTACCTGGAGGAAGGATTGGCGCGCCTCGGCCTGAGCTGCGAGGATTTCGAAGCCCAGCATCTGTAGGTCCCGCCGCCGGCCGGCGCCTGCCGCGCGGTCGTTGCGCCTGTGTCGGCGCGGCCCTATAAGGCCATGGCATGAGCAAGCCTCCATTGATCGGCGTGACCGTGGACTGGGAAGCGGCACAGGGCCCGCGAGCGCAACCGTGGTACAGGCTGCGCGAGAATTACTGCGCTGCCGTGACACGTGCCGGTGGCGTGCCGGTGCTGCTTGCGCACGAACCGGCGCATGCGGAGCGCTATCTCGAACCGCTGGCCGGCCTCGTCGTCACCGGCGGCCATTTCGATATCGACCCGTCCTACTTCGGGGCTGAAACGCGGCATGCAAGCGTGACCACGAAAGACCGTCGCACCGCATTCGAGTTCGCGGTTGCCCGCGCCGCGCTGGCCCGCGATCTGCCGGTGCTCGGCATCTGTGGCGGCCAGCAACTGCTCAACGTCATCCTCGGCGGCACGCTGATCCAGCACATCCCCGACGAGGTGCCGGGGGCACTCGCCCACGAACAGCCAAACCCGCGCGACGAGCCCGGCCACGAGGTCGCGATCGTACCCGGCACGCGGCTGTCCGAGATCTGCGGCACCGCGACGATGGCGGTCAACAGTGCCCATCATCAGGCGGTCAAGGACACCGGTGCGGAAGTGACCGTCAACGCCCGCGCGCCGGACGGCGTAATCGAAGGCATCGAGGCCCCCGGATATCGGTTCTGCATCGGCGTCCAGTGGCATCCGGAATATGCCCTGTCGGCGGCCGACGAGGCGATCTTTTCCGCGTTCGTGGCCGCGGCCCGGGCAGGGACGGCGGCGTGAGCATGCCCGGAGGTCATCCGGATCAGAGCGGGGAACGAATCGCCAAGGTGATCGCGCGCGCCGGGGTCTGTTCGCGCCGCGAAGCCGAACGCCTGATCGCCGCCGGGCGGGTCAGCGTCGACGGTTCGGTCGTCACCACGCCGGCGATGACCGTGACGCCACAGGCCACCGTCGCAATTGACGGCACCGCGCTGCCGGCACGCGCCCCGACCCGGCTGTGGCGCTATCACAAACCCAGAGGCGTCGTCACCACGGCCCACGACCCGCAGGGACGCTCGACCGTGTTCGACCGTCTGCCGCCGGATCTGCCGCGGGTGCTGACCATCGGCCGGCTCGATCTGTCGTCGGAAGGGCTGCTGCTCCTGACCAACGACGGCGCCCTACAACGCCGCCTGGAGTTGCCGGCCACCGGCTGGACCCGCCGCTACCGGGTGCGGGTGCACGGCCGCGTCGATCCCACCCGGCTGGCGGCGCTGGCCGAGGGAATCACCGTCGCCGGCGTCACCTACGGCCCGATCGAGGCGGTGCTGGAACGTCGCACCGGCGCCAACGCCTGGCTGTCGGTGGCGTTGAAGGAGGGCAAGAACCGCGAAATCCGGCGCGTGATGGAACACCTCGGCCTCACCGTCAACCGTCTGATCCGGGTCGCCTACGGGCCGTTCCAGCTCGGCCGTCTGCGCCCCGGCCAGGTTGCGGAAGTCCCGGCCAAGGTCCTGCGCGAACAGCTCGGCCTGCCGGCGCCCGGCGATGACGAGCGCCGCGCCACCGGGCCCAAGGTCGGCACCGCCAAGGCCAAACCCCGCCCGGTCCGGCCCGGGCGACGCAAAGCGACCACCGGACCGGCAAAGTCCGGTGGGGGCGAAGCGACGCCCAAGACCGGGAGGCGGCATCATGCGCATCGTCGCCGGCCGACATAGGGGGCGGCGCCTGGAGGCGCCCGAGGGCCTAGGCGTGCGACCGACGGCGGACCGCACCCGCGAGGCCGTCTTCAATATCCTGACCGGCGGCCGACTGGATTGGCGCGGCGGCGGCGAGAGCCCGACCAACCCGCTGATCGGGGCACGCGTGCTCGACGCCTTTGCCGGCACCGGCGCACTCGGCCTCGAAGCCCTGTCGCGCGGCGCCGGCCACGTCACCTTCATGGAAAGCCAGGCCGCTGCCCTGGCCGTCTGTCGGCACAATGTCTCGGCGCTCGATGAAGAGGCCCGCGCGAGCGTTCTTCAGGCCGACGTCCTGCGCCCGCCGCCGGCGCCGGCGCCGTGTCATCTGGTGCTGATGGACCCGCCCTACGGACAGGACATGGCGACACCGGCCCTGCGCGCCCTGCGGGCGGCCGGATGGATCGCGCCGGGTGCAATCGTGACCGTCGAATTGATGGCCAGGGAGCCGTTTGCGGCGCCCGAGGGGTTCAGCGTCGTCGACGAACGCAAATACGGCAAGGCCCGGGTCGTCTTCCTACAGGCTCTCGGATGACGACCCCTCGGATGATGACCCTTCGGAGGATGGTGCCTCGTATGATGGGGCCGGCTCGGCTTTCGGCGGATGCTTCTTGACCTTGCCGCGGATCTTGCGGGCGTAATCTTCCAATTGCCGGACCGCCGCCTTGAAGGCGTCGCGAATGGCCACGTAGACGTCTTCGTGGGCGTGGTCCTGCGGCCCGTTGCGATTGACGACCAGTTCCCTGCCGGGCACGGAAATGTCGATGCGCACGGCATACAGCTTGCCCTTGTGGTGGTGCCGGTGCGGCGCCTCGATCACCACCCGGCAACTGACGATGCGGTCGTAGTAATGGGCAAGCTTGGCGACCTTGTCCCGAACGACGCTCTCCACCGCAGACGAGCGGTCCATGTTGTGAAAGGTGATCTCCAGGGGGAACTCCATTCTCGACTCCAACCTCCCACAAGCGTTTTCAAGATACCGGCGCCCCCGGCAGCCCGGGCACGCGACGTTGCGCGTCATGCCGCCAGTGTGACCCGGCCGATGGCGGCGTCATTGAGTTAGGTCAAGGCCTTCCCCCGCCCGCGCCGCGCCGCGCCGGAGCTCAGCGGCGGCCGAACAGGCGTTCGATATCGGCCAGTCCGAGTTCGATATAGGTCGGCCGGCCATGATTGCACTGTCCGGCGTGGGGTGTCGCCTCCATCTCGCGCAGCAGCGCGTTCATTTCCTCGATGTTGAGCCGGCGCCCCGCCCGCACCGAGCCATGACAAGCCATGGTGGCGCAGACATCGTCCAGCCGCGCGCGCAGGCTCAGGGTCTGATCCATCTCGGCCAGCTCGTCGGCCAGATCGCGCACCAGGGCGCGCACGTCGGCGGCGCCCAGCAGCGCCGGCACTTCGCGCACCACGACCGCGCCGGGGCCGAACGGTTCGAGAACGAGGCCGAGTTCCGCCAGCTCCCCGGCCCGCGCATTCAGGCGCTCGACCGCCGCCTCGTCCAGTTCGACCACTTCGGGCAGCAGAAGAGCCTGGCGGGCGACGCCGCGTTCGGCAAGCTGACGCTTCATGCGTTCGAGCACCAGCCGCTCGTGGGCGGCGTGCTGATCGACGATGACGATCCCCTCGGCCGTCTGGGCCACGATGTAGGTGCCGTGCAGTTGCGCCCGCGCCGCGCCGAGGGGATAGCGCTCGGGTGCGGGTGCGGCATCGACGTCGGCACCGTCGGGGGGACCGGGAATGGCGGGGTCGGAAACGGCAGGATCGGGAATGTCCAGCGCCTCGGCCGCCGGGACCGCCTCCAGTCCGGGCAGCGGAGCGTGATAGGTCGCCGTCGTCTCGGCCAGGCCGGCGCTTGCCTCCCCGGCATTGCCTGCACCGGCGCGCCGGCGCCAGCTCTGTGCCGCCACGGCGGCCCCGGTGGCGCCGGGACGGAAGGCCCCCAGTGCCGCTCCGGCCACGGTCGTCGCCGCCCGGTGCCCGGCAGCAGCCAGCGCATGGCGACAGGCACCGACGATCAGACCGCGCACCAGGCCCGGATCGCGGAAGCGCACCTCGGTCTTGGCCGGGTGCACGTTGACATCGACCGCCGCGGCCGGCAGGTCCAGGAACAGCGCCACCATGGCGTGACGGTCATGGGCCAGAACGCCCTGATAAGCGGCCCGTATCGCCCCGTGCAGCAGCTTGTCGCGCACCGGTCGGCCGTTGACGAACAGATACTGATGACGCGCGTTGCCGCGGTTCAGCGTCGGCAGAGCGATGAACCCGCTCAGGCGCAGATCCTCCCGTTCGGCCTCGACGGCCAGTGCGTTCTCGGCAAAATCGCGCGTCAGAACGGCCGCCAGGCGGGACAGCCGCGCCTCGTCCACCGTTCCCGTGCCGGGCGCCACGCGCAGGAGAACGCGGTTCTCCGCCCGCATCGTGAAACCGACGTGGGGATGCGCCATGGCCAGGCGCTGCACCGCGTCGAGGGCGTGGCCCTGCTCGGTGCGCGGTGCCTTGAGGAACTTGAGCCGGGCCGGGGTGGCATAGAACAGGTCGCGAACCTCGACCCGCGTGCCCGGGGGATGGGCGGCCGGCACCGGCGTACTGCACACGCCGCCCTCGACCGTGATCCGCCACGCCTGATCCGCTGCCCCGTCGCGCGCCCGGCTGGTCACGCTCAGACGCGCCACCGCACCGATCGAGGGCAAGGCCTCGCCGCGGAACCCCAGCGTGGCGATGTGCACGAGATCGTCGTCGGGCAGCTTCGAGGTCGCATGGCGCTCGACCGCCAGACACAGTTCCTCGCGGGTCATGCCGCAGCCATCGTCGACGACGGCGATGAAGGTGCGCCCGCCGTCGCGCAAGGCGATCTCGACATGGCGCGCGCCGGCGTCGAGGGCATTTTCCACCAGTTCCTTGACCGCCGCCGCCGGGCGTTCCACCACCTCGCCGGCGGCGATGCGGTTGACCAGGGTCTCGGGCAGGCGGCGGATGGTCACGGCGCGGCCTCGCCGAGAAAGCGGCGGGTCAGCACCTTGCCCTGCTCGACCGCCGGCTGATCGAAGGCATTCACGCCGAGCAGATCGGCGGCGATGATCGTCTCGATCATGAAATGCATCATCATCGCCCCCAGGTTCGCTTCGTCGATCCGGGCCGGACGGATGCGGCGCACGGGGCGGCCGTTGCTGGCCAGGGTCTCGGCGGTGGCGCGCGCGGCTGCATCGAGCAGGTCGCCGATCGGCCGTCCGCTCAACACCCCGGCGTCGACGGCCATTCCCGGACCCTGCTCCATCACCGGTCCCGTACCGGCGCAGCTCGGCAGAATCAAAGTGAACATCTTGTCGCGCGGGCCGTCCAGATAAAGCTGAAGCTGGCTGTGATGATCGGCGGTCCCGAGAGCGCGGATCGGCGTCGTGCCGGTGCCGTCCTTGCCCAGGCTTTCCGCCCACAACTGCCGGTACCACAGACCGAAACTGGCCAGGCG
>RFLL01000110.1 GCA_003693905.1 Alphaproteobacteria bacterium | reverse complement strand
CGACCGCGTCGATGAAATCGAAATCCAGTGGCCGACGGGGGGCACGACCCGCCTTGCGGGGCCGTTTGCGGCCGGAGCGCAATACGTCGTCAGCCGCGGCGGCTGAGCTGACGTTGCCTGCCGGTCCGCCTCGTGCGGCGGCGGCTGCAGCGGCTGTCAGCCGTCGCTCGCCGCCTTGGCGCCGCCGTCGCGGGTCAGCAGCGGGTGGTAGAGATCGGGGCGGCGGTCGCGGAACAGCCCCCATGCCGCGCGGGTGGCGGTGATCGCTTCCAGGTCGAACGCGGCGGTGATGACGGCGCGCGCATCGCGCGGCGCTTCGGCCACCTTGGCGCCGGTGGGGTCGGCGATGAACGAGGAACCGTAGAAGGTCAGGGCGCAGCTTTCGCCCTTTTCATGTCCGATCCGGTTGCTGGCCACGAGCGGCACCATGTTGGCGGCGGCATGACCCTGCATGGTGCGTTGCCAGTGATCCCTGCTGTCGATCGACGGGTCCTGCGGCTCGTCGCCGATGGCCGTCGGGTAGAGCAGCACTTCCGCCCCCTTGAGCACCATGATCCGCGCCGCTTCGGGAAACCACTGATCCCAGCACACGGCCGCACCGAGGATGCCGTAACGGGTACGAAAGACGCAGAACCCGGTGTCGCCGGGGCTGAAATAGTACTTTTCTTGATAGCCGGGGCCGTCGGGGATGTGGCTTTTGCGATAGACGCCGAGCATCCGTCCGTCGGCGTCGATCATCGCCAGCGCATTGTAGTAGGCATTGTTGGCGCGCTCGAAGAAGCTGACCGGCAGAACGACTTCCAGTTCCGCAGCCAGCCGGCCCATGCGGGCCAGCACCGGGTGCCCGTCCGCGGGGCGTGCCAGGGCGAAATGGGCCGGGTTCTGGTCCTTGCAGAAATACGGAGTCTCGAACAGCTCCTGCAACAGGATGATCCGGGCGCCGGCCGCCGCCGCTTCGCGGACCAAGGCCTCGGCATTGGCAATGTTGGCCTCGATGTCCCAGGTGCAGGCCATCTGCGTTGCGGCGACGGTGATCTGGCGCATGGCAGCCGTCCTCGTTCCCGGTAGTGGTCGTTGCCGTCGTGCGCGTCGGTTCAGCTCATGCCGACGTCGCGGGCCGTCAGATCGAGGGCGCGGCGCAGCACATCGACCATTTCCTCGATATCGGCCCTGGTCACGGTCAACGGCGGCGACATCACCATGGTATCGCGCACGGCCCGCAGCACGGCGCCGTTCTCGAAGCAATGGTCGCGGCAGATGAGCCCCACCTTGCCGACGTCGTCGAAGCGGGCCCGGGTCGCCTTGTCCTTGACCAGCTCGATACCGGCGAGGAGCCCGAGCGAGCGGACCTCGCCGACCAGCGGATGGTCGGCAAGCGTGGCTAGGCACTGCTTCAGGTGCGGGCCGGTTTCCTCGCGGGTGCGCTCGATCAGGTGTTCGCGTTCGAGAATGTCGATGTTGGCCAGCGCTACGGCGCAGCACACCGGATGACCGGAATAGGTGAACCCGTGGAAGAACTCGCCGCCCTTGTCGATCAGGGTGGTGGCCACTCGGTCCCCGACCATCAGCGCCGACAGCGGCTGGTAACCCGATGTGATTCCCTTGGCCAGGGTCATGAGATCGGGCTCCAGGCCGAAATATTCGCTGGCGAACCAGTATCCGGTGCGCCCGAAACCGCAGATCACCTCGTCGATGACCAGCAGCACGTCATACTTGCGGCAGATGCGCTGCACCTCGGGCCAATAGCCTTCGGGCGGGATGATGACCCCGCCGGCACCCTGGATCGGCTCGCCGATAAAGGCCGCCACGTTGTCGGAGCCCAGCTCGAGGATCTTGTCCTCGACCGCCTGCGCCGCCTTCTTGGCAAATGCTTCGGGGCTCAGATCGCCGCCGTAGTCGTACCAGTAGGGCGGCATGACGTGCACGAACCCGGGCAGGGGCAGATCTGCTTGGGCGTGCATGGCACTCATGCCGCCGAGGCTGGCGGCGGCCATGGTGCTGCCGTGATAGGCATATTCGCGGCTGATGAAGGTTTTTTTCGTCGGGCGCCCTTCCAGGTTCCAGAAATGGCGCACCATTCGCACCATGGTGTCGTTGGCCTCCGACCCCGAGGAGCCGAAGAATGCGTGGGCAAGGCCTGCGGGCGTCAGCGTGCTCAGGCGTTCGGCCAGCTCCACCGACGGCGGCGTCGCGGTCTTGAAGAACGTGTTGTAATAGGGCAGCTCGAGCATCTGGTCGTAGGCCGCCTGGGCCAGTTCCTTGCGCCCGTAGCCGACGTTGACGCACCACAGCCCGGCCATGCCGTCAAGCAGGCGCTGGCCCTCGGAATCGATCAGGCGCGCGCCTTCGGCGCCGGTGATGATGCGGCTGCCGCCGGCTTCGGCCAGGGCCCTGGTGTCGGTGAAGGGGTGCAGATGATGGGCAAGATCGCTCCGGCGCCAGCGGGCGGTGGAATTGCGGGTCGGCTGTACGGTCATGATCGATATCCTTGTGGGCAGGGTTGCAATCCGGGTGCAGACCGGGGTGTTTGCGCAGGTGCATGCCTGCACAGGCTCTGCCCTAGGGATTGAAGCCGATGCGGGCGCACAGAATCATCAGATCGGCGCGCGCGCAGCGTCGCGACGGACCGCGGGCCGCCATGCCTCGCCACCGCCTTTCGGCCTGTCGTACCGGAGCAGGATCGAAACGATCGAACATCGGCATATTGCGTCGTATGGCCCCGAAATCTCGGGAAATCCACGAACTCTACACGTTTAGCAGAAGGTGTTCGCGCTCCCAAGACGAGATCACCTCCTGATAGGCCGTCAGTTCGGTCTCCTTGACCAGGGTGACGGCGTCGATGAAGCGTTCGCCCAGCACGTCCTTGATCGCCCGGCTGCTGCCGAAGCGGTGCAGGGCATCGTACAGGGTGCGCGGCAGGGTGTGGGCGAGACGATAGGCGCTGCCTTCAACCGGGGGGCGCGGTTTCAGCCGTTGCACCATGCCCAGATAGCCGCATGCCAGTGAAGCGGCGATGGCAAGATACGGATTGGCGTCGGCGCCGGCGATGCGGTTTTCGACCCGCCGCGCCTCGGGTTCCGAATGGGGCACGCGCAGACCGACGGTGCGGTTGTCATAGCCCCAGTGGGTGTTGATCGGGGCATCGGAGTCGCGCATCAGCCGCCGGTACGAGTTCACGTTCGGCGCCAGCAGCGGCATGATCAACGGGACGTATTTCTGCAGGCCGGCGATATGGCTGTGGAACAGCTTGGAATCCTTGCCGCCGCGTTGGGTGAACAGGTTGCGTCCGCTGCGGGTGTCGAGAATGCTCTGATGGATGTGCATGGAACTGCCGGGCTGGCCCTGCATCGGCTTGGCCATGAAGGTGGCGTAGACCTTGTGCTGGAGGCCGGCCTCGCGCACCGTGCGCTTGAACAGGAAGGCCTGATCGGCGAGGTCGAGCGGCGGACCGTAGTTGAAGTTCATCTCCATCTGGGCCGCCCCGGCCTCGTGGGTCAGGGTGTCGATATTGATGTTCTGCGCCTCGCAGTAGTCGTAGACGTCCTCGAACAGGGGGTCGAACTCGTTGACGGCATCGACCCCGAAAGCCTGGCGCGAGGTCTCGCGGCGGCCGGAT
>RFLL01000109.1 GCA_003693905.1 Alphaproteobacteria bacterium | reverse complement strand
GGCAGGTGGCGGTGGTGGCCGGCTTCCAGGGCATTGATCGGCATGGCCGGGTGACGACCCTGGGCCGCGGCGGATCCGATACCTCCGCGGTGGCGCTGGCGGCGGCATTGAGGGCGGAACGATGCGACATCTGCACCGACGTCGACGGCGTCTATACCGCCGATCCGCGCATCGTCACCAAGGCGCGCAAGCTGGCCAGGATCACCTACGAGGAAATGCTTGAAATGGCGTCCTTGGGCGCCAAGGTGCTGCAGACGCGTTCGGTTCAGGTGGCCATGAACCAGCGGGTGCGGCTGTGCGTGTTGTCGAGCTTCGACGAGACGCCGGGTACTCTGGTCGTGGATGAGGACGAGATCGTGGAACAGGCAGTCGTAAGCGGAATCACCTACAGCCGGGACGAGGCCAAGATCACCTTGAGCAACGTCCCCGACCGGCCGGGGGCGGCGGCCGGAATTTTCGGTCCCCTGGCCGATGCCGGGATCAACGTCGACATGATCGTCCAGAACGTGGCCATGGACGGCAAGACCACGGGGCTGACCTTCACGGTGCGCAAGAGCGACCTCGACCGGGCGGTGCAGGTGTTGAGCGATCTGCGCGGCGAGTTCGGCTACGGCGATCTCACCGCCGATCCCGACGTCGTCAAGGTCTCGGTCATCGGCGTCGGCATGCGCTCCCATGCCGGCGTCGCCCAGCGCATGTTCCGCACCCTGGCGGAAAAGGGCATCAACATCCAGGTCATCTCGACCTCCGAGATCAAGATCAGCGTCCTGATCGCCGAGGAATATACCGAACTGGCGGTGCGCAGCCTGCATACCGCCTACGGCCTGGATGCCGCCTGAGGGGCCTGTCGGGCGTTTCGTGCGTCGGCCCCGCCCGGCCGGTGCGCCTGCGGTTTGCATCGGAGCCCCGGGCGCTGTTAAATGACTGGTAACGCCGGGAATGGTAAAAAGACCGCAAATGGCGCCCACCCGCCTCAGGGACCCCTGTCGCATGGGGTCCTCGCGATATCGGAGTCGCGAGGTTTGAGGTCGGGCGAAGGCGGGGGCCGCGGTGCGCGCAGGTGGGAGGTCTCGGGCGGGCATGCCTGGTTGGCAGCCCGCACAAGGGTGTTGCACGTATCGGGCGCCGCCTGCACAGGATGATGTGAGACGGGCCGAGTCAGCCGGAGACAGTATCCCCCCGTGGTAGCGACGCAGCACACGAACATGGCCGATCCGGCACTTCGCACGGAACCCATGACGCCGGTTCCGACGTATGAAAGCGTCTCGGTGATCCTGCGTCGGGCGCGCCTGGAGCGCGGCCGCAACGTGCGCTCGGTGGCTCAGGTTCTGCGCATTCGCCAAGCCTATCTGGAGGCCATCGAAGCGGGCCAGTTCGATCGCCTGCCCGGTACGCCCTATGCCATCGGCTTCGTGCGCAGCTATGCCGAATACCTGGGGCTGGACGGGGACCGGATCGTCGATCGGTTCAAGGCCGAGGTGCAGGACGCCAACCGGCAGACGGAACTGGTTTTCCCCGAGCCGGTCTCGAAGGGACGGATCCCCGGCGGTGCGATCATTCTGATCTCCATGGCGCTGCTGGCCGGCGCTTACGGCGGCTGGTTCTATCTGACCAATCAGGGACGCTCCGTCGCCGATCTGATTCCCGGACTGCCGTCGAAGTCCCCCGTCGTGGCGGAAGGCAACGAGAGGGTCACGCGCGTCGCACCGGCTCCGACCCCGCAAGTCGCGGCCCGGCCGCCGGAACCTGAAACCGCGCCCGAAGCGCCGCCCTCCGAGATTGCGGTGGCGTCCGATCCGGCGCCGGCGCCGATACGGCCGCCGTTGCCCTCCTCCCGCCCCGCGTCGATGCCGATGCCGGCGGCAGCGAGTCTTCCTCCGGCCGGCACCGCCGAACCCGGGACCGCGAGCGCGGGTGGCGGCGCGGTCCAACCTGCAAGTCAGGCTCGGTCCCGGCAGCCGGCAGGAACAGCGGAGAAGTCGGCTGCCCCGGTTGCGGCCGCTGCGGACGTTGCCACCGGCGAAGAGGCCGCACCCGTGGCAGAGACCGGAGCTGCGGCCGGGTCGGCGCAGACGGCCGCCGTGTTGCCCGGACCCCGGGCCACGGCCGCGGCAGCGGAAGAGGAACATGTGGTCCCCGCGGCGCCGACGTCGAGACGGGAGGTGTCGGAGCGGGACGCCGATACGACGGTCGACATGTCCGACACGGCCGAAACGCTTGTTGCGGCAGAGGCTGTCCCATCGTCGGCACCTGTTGCGGCGACGTCCGGTGTTGCGCCTTCTGCTCCCGCGCCCTCCGTGTCCGCCGAATCCCTGTCGGATCAGGCCCGGGCCCGCCAGACGGCTTCGCTTGGCACCGTGCCGGCCGCGGTCCCGGCCCCGGTCGAAACGGCCCCACTGGTCGATCAGACGGTAGTCATTCCCGCACCGCCGACGATGCCCCGGAACTTCACCGCACCCGGCGAACAGGCGCCGCGCGTCTACGGCGAGGCCAACCGGAACGCGCGCATCGTGCTGCGTGCCAGACAGGACAGCTGGGTTCAGGTCCGCGATGGCCGCGGCGATCTGCTGCTGACCCGGGTGCTGCGCGCGGGTGATGTCTACCATGTGCCCGATCAGCCCGGTCTGACTCTGCTGACCGGAAACGCCGGCGGCATCGAGATCGAGGTCGACGGCATCAAGCTGCCCCCGCTTGGTCCCGTGGGGGCGGTGCGCCGTCAGATCGCGCTCGATCCTGATCGTCTTCTGGAAGCGCGCGGCGCCGCCCGCTGAGGTTGTTCCCGCATGCGCCCGGGGAAGTCCCCGGCCTTGAACTTTTCGCACGGACGGCGCATGTTCGGGGCGACCGGCGCCCCCTTGAAGGCGGATGGCGCCGTTTGCCGCAATCTTCGCACCCTGCTCGCCGTCTGGAAGGCCCGCACATGAGCGTCCGGCCCTACCGCGATATCCAACGCCGCAAGAGCCGTCAGATCCATGTCGGCCCGGTCGCTGTGGGTGGTGGGGCGCCGATCAGCGTGCAGTCGATGACCAACACGCTGACCCGCGACGTCAAGGCGACGATCGAGCAGGTTCAGGCCTTGGCTGAGGCCGGCGTCGATATCGTGCGGGTCTCGTGCCCGGATGAAGAGTCGACCCGGGCGCTGCGGGAAATCGTGCGCGCCTCGCCGGTGCCGATCGTCGCCGACATCCACTTCCACTACAAACGCGCGATCGAAGCGGCCGAGGCGGGGGCTGCGTGTCTGCGCATCAATCCCGGCAACATCGGCTCGGACGAGCGCGTGCGCGCGGTGGTGCAGGCGGCCAAGGACAACGGCTGTTCGATGCGCATCGGCGTCAACGCCGGGTCGCTGGAACGCGACATTCTGGAACGCTACGGCGAACCGTGCCCCGAGGCGATGGTTGAAAGTGCGCTCAACCACGCGCGCATTCTGGAAGAGCAGGACTTCTTCGAATTCAAGATCTCGTGCAAGGCCTCGGACGTGTTTCTGGCGGTGGCGGCGTATCAGGGCCTGGCCGAGGCGTGCGACTATCCCCTCCATATCGGCATCACCGAGGCTGGCGGGCTGCGTGCCGGCACGATCAAGTCGTCGATCGGGCTCGGCATGCTGCTGTGGAGCGGCATCGGCGATACCTTGCGGGTGTCGCTGTCGGCCGATCCGGTGGAGGAGGTCAAGGTCGGCTTCGACATGCTCAAGGCTCTCAACCTGCGTCACCGCGGCGTCAACGTCATCGCCTGCCCGTCGTGCGCGCGCCAGCAGTTCGATGTCATCAGGACGGTCGAAGTGCTGGAGAAGCGCCTGTCCCACATCACCACGCCGATGACGGTCTCGGTGATCGGCTGCGTGGTCAACGGTCCCGGCGAGGCGCGCGAAACCGATATCGGTTTCACCGGTGGCGGCAGCGGTACCCATCAGGTCTATATCGCCGGTGTCGCGCACCATCGCCTCAAGGACGAGGACATCGTGGATCATCTGGTCGCGTTGATCGAACGCAAGGCGGCCGAGATCGAGGCCCGTGCCACGGGTGGCGACGAGGCCGGTGCGCCGCGCCGCCGCGAACCTCGCGCCACCGCTTCATAGATTGTTACGGAGACGCTTTTGACCGCGCTACAGCCGGTTCGCGGTACCCGCGACATATTGCCCGACGAGATGCGCGTTCATCGCCGCGTGGTCGAGACCGCGCGCGAGCTTGGCGAACGCTACGGCTATCTCGAAATGGCGACGCCGATCTTCGAGTTCACCGACGTCTTTCGGCGCCCGCTCGGCGAAACCTCGGACATCGTCTCGAAGGAGATGTATACCTTCACCGACCGCGGCGGTGACGAGATCACCCTGCGTCCGGAAGCGACCGCGGCCGTCGCCCGCGCTTTTCTGAGCGCGGGGCTGACGCATCAGGTGCCGTGCAAGTTCTTCTGTCACGGGCCCATGTTCCGCTATGACCGGCCGCAGAAAGGGCGGTGGCGCCAGTTCCATCAGATTAATGTCGAGCTGCTCGGCGTGGCGGCGCCGCTCGGCGACATCGAGGTGATCGCCCTCGGCGCGCACGTGCTCGAAGAGCTCGGCGTGCTCGGCCGCATCCGGCTGGAGCTCAACACGCTGGGCGATCCGGAAAGCCGCAAGGCCTACCGTTCGGTGCTGATCGACTATTTCTCGGCTCATCGCGAATCACTGTCCGAAGACAGCCGGGCCCGGCTGATGCGCAATCCCCTGCGCATTCTCGATTCGAAGGATGAGTGCGATCGGCGCATCGTCGCCGACGCCCCGGTGCTGTCGGAGTATCTGAACCAGGCCAGCGTCGATTTCTTCGCCACCGTGCGCGAGGGGCTGGATGCGCTCGGCATCGCGTACGAACTCAACCCGCGCCTGGTTCGCGGCCTCGATTACTACACGCATACGATCTTCGAGTTCACGACCGAGGATCTGGGGGCCCAGTCGGCGGTCATGGGCGGCGGTCGCTACGACGGGCTGGTCGAACTGCTGGGCGGCCCGCCGACACCGGGCGTCGGCTGGGCGGCGGGAATCGAGCGGCTGTCGATGCTCATGGACGCCCCGCCGCCGCGTCGGCCGATCGCCGTGGTGCCGATCGGCGATGCCGCCCGGATGCGCGCGCTGCTGGTGACCCAGCAGTTGCGTCGGGCCGGATTCGCCGTCGATCTCGGTTATGGCGGCAACGTCAAGAAACGCATGAAGCGCGCCAACAAGGTGG
>RFLL01000108.1 GCA_003693905.1 Alphaproteobacteria bacterium | reverse complement strand
GTGCGCTCGGTCGGGCCGACGACGGTGCGCAGCAGACGCCATCCCAGCCACACCAGCGCCGGCACCGTGATCCCCAGCCATAGAAGGGGGCGAACCAGAGCCGCGACCACCCCGTCCGGGCCGCCTCCTTCCGGCGCAACGAACAACGGTTGCAGCTCGTCGATGAAGGCCTGATGGCGGCTCAGATAGAGGCTGTCGCCGCTGCGCATGGGATCGGCGAAGAAACGCGGCTCGATGAGAAACAGGATCGCCGCACCAGCCGCTGCCGCCAATCCGATCAGGATCACGCACCGCCCCGGCCGGCTGCGGTGGTGACGGCGTGTATACGCCCGTTCCAGCCGCTCGAGCACCATCCACAGAGCAAGATTGATCGCCGCCAGAAGCACGTGGACTCGCGACAGGCGATCGATGTCATCGGCAGTCGGCAATCCCGCGCCGCGTTCGATTCCGCCGGCAATGATGAGGCCGATCAGGAATGCCAGGGAAAATCGCCGTCCCGCCTCCAGCGCATGGCGATGTCCCATTGTCCACGACACGACCAGCCCGGCCAGAGCCACCGCCACCGGCAGCAGCGATTCGATACTGACCCAGACTGCCAGTGCTCCGAACGTGCCGGCGGCAAACGCATTGACCGCCTTCTCGGGCGCAAGCAGGGAGCGCAGCGTCCACCCGATCAGCAGGGTCGCCAGCAGGACCAGCAGCCCGTGATGATCGGGGCGCCCGATCAGAAAGGCCAGAAAGATGGCCGGCTGTGCGACAAACAGAAATGCCGCCCGGCCCCGCCATCGTCGCGGCAGCAGTGGCCCCGTCGCCCACAGAAAGACGGCGATGGTCGCGATCTGCAACAACGGACCGAGCGCCACGCCCCACCAGTACAAGGCCCGTTCGAACGGCATCCCGATGCCAAGGATTCCGGCCCCGGCCAGCAGCAGCACGTCGAGCGGCCGCGTCCAGTGGAGTTCGAAACCATCCGGCGGGTCGACCCGCGCCAGTGTGGCGTCGAACCAGGCACCGTTGCGCCACAGCTCTTCGACGCGCACCAGGCGCAGATAAGCATCGGCATCGACAAGGCCGCCGTCCAGCACCGGCACATGGCCGAGGACGACCGCCGCGGCGTGAATGACCAGGGCCAGAAAGATCGCCGCGGCAACGGCCGCCACCGGATGCCCGCCGGAATCATCCCGGGAAGTGGCCGCCCAGGTTGGAACGGCCGAGGGTATGGCGCGCGCGATATCAGCCACGGACAGCAACCGTCCTCAAAAAACGAAAGCGCCGAAGGGGTGGCGGGCAGGCCTTGTCCTCGATCCGAAGGGCAAGTGTGCCGGATCGGTGTTAATGGACCGTTGGGGCGACCTGAAAGAAATAATAATTTTATATCAATAAGTTAATCTGAAATATTCACATATCATATAAACGTCGGTCCGTATCTTTGGCAACCCTGGACTGCCGCGCCCGAATACCGACAGAAGGCTTCTTTTTTTCCGCTTCCCCGCGGCCAACCCTTAACGAGATGCAAACCCCGCCCCGCCTATACAGGTCGGATGCGGCGCACGCCTGGATCAGAAGCACTTGAACGGACAGGAACAAAGCCGGGCGAGGTCAACGTCGCACGTTGCCGTCCAGACCCCGGGGGTGGAACCGCGGCGGAGAGTCATCGCGGCGGGATTTTGCCCGGGACCGGGCGTTTCGCAGCATCATTGCCGGAGACACGAGCGTGAGTGAGGCAGTTCAGGGCGGATCCATGAGCGCCGCGGGGGGCTGTCGCTCTGCAGTCATGCGTGTCTCGCACGCATCCCGGATCGGACGCAACGGGTACGACGTTCTGCGCGACCATGCATGGTTTATCGCTTTGGCGCTGATCTATCTGGTCAGCGGCTATGTCGTCGCCCGCATCTACGACCAGGAGATCGGCCTCTGGCTCTATAACAGAATCAACGTGATGCTGTATTTCGGGTTTGCGTCGACGATTCTGGCCGTGCGCATCGTATGGCTGCTGGCCCGGCATCGTCCGCAACGCCCGCTCGCCCTCATCTGGCACGACCTCAGCCGCAACATGCTGTCGCCGCAGCGACTGTTCAACGCGGCGCCGGCTTTTGTTCTGCTGCCGCTGGTTCTGGCCATGATGACATCGCTGAAGCGCATGATCCCCATGGTGCAGCCGTTCGCCTGGGATCCCGTGCTGGCGCAGATCGACCGGTTCGTGCATGGCGGCCACCAGCCATGGGAGCTGCTGCAACCCTTTCTCGGAAGCCCGCAGATAACGGTCGCGATCTCATACGTCTATGCCATTCCGTGGCTCACGCTGGTGATCTTTGCCCAGTTCTGGCACACTTTTACGCTTGAGCGCGGCCGGATGCAGTTTCTCCTGACCTATCTGCTGTGCTGGATTCTGCTCGGTACGCTCGCCGCCACCGCCTTTTCCTCGACCGGCCCGGCCTTTTACGGCCAGATCTATCCCGGCCCCAATCCCTATGCGCCGCTGATGGACTATCTGAACGCGGTGGCGGCCGAATACCGGCTGCCGTCCGCGCTCGGCCAGCAATACCTGTGGAATGCCTACGTCGAAGATTACCTGCATGAAGGCAGCGGCATTTCCGCCATGCCCAGTATGCACATTTCCATGGCCTTTCTGTTCGTCCTGGCATGCTGGCGGCGGCACCGGCTGTTGCGCTGGATCAGCGTTGCGTTCCTGATCGTGATGCTGATCGGATCGGTACACCTCGCCTGGCACTATGCGATCGACGGCTACGTATCGATTCTGGGTACGGGGGCAATCTGGTGGCTGGTGGGGCTCATCCTGCGCTGGCGGGAGCGGCGGCACGGCGGCACCGCAGCCGTGCCCCGGACGTCGGAGGGTGCATTCACGTGACCCGTGCCTGTGTCAGATGAGCGAGCTTTCCCACCCACGATCCATCCCGACGGCCTTCGAGGTCGCGCTGGTACCGGACCCCTCGGACGCGGCGCCGTACACGCCCGGGCTGCTTCGCCATGGCCTCCGGGTTCTGCGTCAGCAGGCCGGGTTCATTGCTGTTGCGCTCGCCTACCTGATCGCCGGCTACATCGTCACACGCCTTTATGATCAGAATGTGCGTCTGGGCCTCTACAACGGTACGCACGCCGTCATCTACCTGAATTTCGCCCTGGCATGGATCGGCTTTGTCGTGGTGCGGGCCCTGCTTCGAGAACGCCCCGACCATCCGTTGCGTTTCGCCTGGCAGGTCCTCATCGAACGATGCCTGTCCCCCCGCCGGCTGGTACATGCGGCGCCGGCCTTCGTGCTGCTACCCGCCGTCATTTCGATGACGACCGCAATCAAGCGCATGATTCCGGTGGTGCAGCCATTTGCGTGGGATCCTATCCTGGCCGAAGTCGACCGGTGGCTGCACGGCGGTGTCGCGCCCTGGGAATGGTTGCAGCCGATCGTCGGCTATCCGTCCGTGACGGTCGCGATATCCATCATTTACAGCCTGCCGTGGTTCGTTCTCGTGCTGCTCATGCAGTTCTGGCACACCTTCACCCTGGATCGCAGGCGTCTGCGCTTTCTGATCACCTACGTCCTGTGCTGGGCGGTGCAGGGCAATGTCATCGCCACCGCGCTGTCCTCCGCCGGCCCGATCTATTACGGACGCCTGTTTTCCGGCCCGGATCCGTTTGCGCCGCTGGTGGAATATCTGTCCTCGGTTGCGCAGACCCATGTCCTGCCTTCGTATCTGGCCCAGGAATATCTGTGGAACAGCTATCAGCAGGATTTCCTGCGCCTGGGATCGGGCATTTCGGCCATGCCCAGTCTTCATATCGCCATGGGGCTGCTCCTGGTCCTGTCGACGTGGCATCTGCACCGGGCGGTACGCGTCGCCACCCTGAGCTTTCTGATCGTTCTTCAGATCGGCGCTGTGCATCTTGGCTGGCACTACGCGATCGACGGCTACGTGGCGCTGATCCTGACCGGGACGCTGTGGTGGGGCGTCGGCCGGTGTCTGGACACGCACCGGCGAAGGGGGGCACGGGCACCGGATGCCGGCGGCAGGTCGCCGTCGCAATCACCGGTCGCGACTTGATGTCCACTTCGCCCAAGGTTGAAAGGTCACAATAATGACATGAGTTTTAATTGAAAGATTTATTGAACTTGCAAACTATTTGTATTTGCATCACATTTTACAAATATAACTTTTCCTTGTTCACGCTTTCTTAACAGATTCCGCCTAAGTATTGATGCTGGATGATGCGCTTTACAAGGAGATCATATGATGTTGAAGCGTTTGCAGGCATTCTGCCGCGATGAATCGGGTGCGACGGCCATCGAATACGGCCTGATCGCCGCGCTTGTCTCGGTTGCGGCCATCGGCGCCCTGACCGCCATGGGCAGCTCGCTGAAGACCATGTTCACCAAGGTGTCCAGCGCTCTGTCCGGCGCGGTCAACCAGACCTAGGTCGCGGGCCGGCAATCAGGTATTCGATAAGAACAAAAGCCGGGGACGGGGCTTGACCCTGAAATAAGAAAAACCGTCCCCGCAACCCGTCTTTGCATCGAGGCCGGGGCGCGACAACGTGCCGCCGGCCTCATTTTCTTTTGTGCGCGCAATGGAAAATCTAAACCCCGCCACCGTGGTCTCGACGATCGTCGTGCTGGCGTTCGCCGGACTGGTCTTTGCCGCCGCGATCAGTGACGTCCTGCGCTACATCGTGCCCAATCGGCTGTGTCTGGCGGTCTGTCTGCTTTATCCCGTCCACATCCTGTCCGCCACCCGGCCCGTGTCGTGGCAGGACGCGGTCCTGATCGCGGTCCTGGCTCTGGTCGCGGGCTTTGCTCTTTTTGCCTGGGGCAAATGGGGTGGCGGCGATGCGAAACTGTTTGCTGCGGTCGCATTGTGGGCCGGGCCGTCCCTGTTTCTGGAAATGGCCCTCATCACCAGCCTCGCCGGGGGCGTGATGGCGTTGTTCATCTGGTTGCAGCACCGCCTCGCACGGGCACCGGGGCTGATGCTCGCGCTGGCGCCGGATCCCGACCCCGACTTCGACATCATGCAGGCGCAGATTCCCTATGGCGCGGCGATTGCAGTGGGCGCCCTTTACGTCGCCTTTACACTGCTCAAGGTAGGTTAAAGCCATGTCAGTGCGAAATATTGTTCTCATATTGGCGGCCCTGCTCATCATGGGCACCACCGGTCTTCTGGCCCGCGCCTGGATCAACGCTCAGCGCGCACCCGTGACCGCCGCCGCCCCGGCCGCTCCGTCGCCGAAGGTCGAGGCGGCCATGGTGCTGGTCGCCGCTACCGACCTGCCGAGTGGTACGCTGCTCAAGGAAACCGACCTGCGCTGGCAGGCGTGGCCGGAAGAAGCCCTGTCGGAAACCTATTTCGTCAAGCCCAAGGCGGCGAATCAGCCCGACCCGCTGAAGGAGATCGCCGAGGCCGGGGCCGTCGTGCGCCGCGGCATCTCGGCCGGGGAGCCGCTGACCAAAGGGCGCATCATCAAGCCCGGCGAACGCGGGTTTCTGGCCGCCGTCCTGCGCCCGGGGTACCGGGCGGTCTCGGTTCAGGTCAACCCGACCTCGGGCATTTCGGGACTGGTGTTTCCCGGCGACCGCGTCGATCTGATCCTGACCCACACCATCAAGCGCGGCAAAATCAATCGCCGCGCCAGCGAAACGGTCCTCACCAACGTGCGCGTCCTGGCCATCGACCAGACGACGAACGACCAGAACGGGGGCCCGCGCCTGTTCAAGAACGCCACCCTGGAACTGACCCCGAAACAGGCGGAAATGCTCGCCGTGGTCAGCGAAATCGGCAAGCTTTCGCTCAGCCTGCGCAGCCTGGCCAAGGACGAGGCGGAGCTGGAGCGCCTCGTCGAATCCGGTGCACCGTTGGCCGAACCCGACCCGGAACGCGGCAAGACCTATACTTGGGACAGTGAAGTCAGCCGTCTGCTGTGGCGGCCTTCGGCGGCCCGCCACACGACGGTCCAGGTTTCGCGCGGCAATGAAGTCAAGGAACTCAAATTTCCCAAGAGATGATGATGCCCGGAACCCGTTTCAGGTTGATCGCGTGCGCTCTGCTCGTCGCCTCCGGGATATGGACGGCGGGCCCGGCATCCGTTCGGGCGCAGGCGCAGCCGGCGGCAGCGGAGGCGACGCGTGAAGTCATGGACAGCACCGGCACCCTGGTCATCCCCAATCAGCAGGGACGACTGGTCCGCCTGAGGAAACCGGCCGCGTCGGTCTTCATCGCCAACCCCGAGATTGCCGACGTCAGCGTGAAATCCGCGCGCATGGTCTATGTC
>RFLL01000107.1 GCA_003693905.1 Alphaproteobacteria bacterium | reverse complement strand
GCAGCCTTCTGGTCTATTTCTTCCTGCCCGGCGTGCCGGTGCTGGGCGACATCCCGACCGGGCTGCCACAGCCGCGCCTGCCGCACTTCACGATCGAGGCGGTGCCGCAGATGGTGCAGGCGGCGCTGGTCCTGGCCCTGCTCGGGGCGATCGACAGCCTGCTGACCTCACTGGTTGCCGACAACGTGACCCAGACCCATCACGATTCTGATCGCGAACTGATCGGTCAGGGCATCGGCAACGCCATCGCCGGCCTTTTCGGCGCCATTCCCGGGGCCGGGGCGACGATGCGCACCGTGGTCAACGTGCGCACCGGCGGGCGCACGCCGATTTCGGGGGCGCTGCATGCCCTGGTTCTACTCGCCATCGTCCTCGGTTTGGGCGGCCTGGCCGGGCACATCCCTCATGCGGTTCTGGCCGGCATCCTGATCAAGGTCGGCATCGACATCATCGACTGGCCGTATCTCAGGCGGCTGCCCCAGGCGCCGCGTGCCGGCGTGTTTTTCATGATCGTCGTCCTGCTGCTGACCGTGTTCGTAGATCTGATCACGGCGGTCGCCGTCGGCATCGTGCTGGCCAGCCTGCTTTTCGTGAAGCGCATGTCGGATCTGCAACTGGCCAGCATCCGGCCGCTGACCCACGACAGCGACGAGGCGATGGTCACTGCCGAGGAAAGGGAACTGCTGGCCCGCGGCCACGGCCGGGTGATGCTGTACCATTTCAGCGGCCCGTTCAGTTTCGGCGCCGCCAAGGGCATGGCACGGCGCCTTGGTGCCGCTAACGAGTACGACGCGCTGGTCCTCGACCTCAGCGAGGTGCCGTTTCTCGACAGCAGTGCGACACTGGCCCTCGAAGACGTCATCCGGCAGGCGCAGGAACGCGACAACGAGGTCTATCTGGTCGGGGTGCGGCCCGAGGTCGAGCAGACCTTGCGCCGTCTCGGTGTGACCGGGTTGTTGTCCGAGGATCACATGCACATGTCGCGGGTCGAGGCGCTGCGCCGCGCCGTCGACAAGACCACCGGCGCCACCGGTGCGCGCACTTCGTGCCGTCCCGCGCCCGCGGCGTAGGGGGCCGGGGACTACCGGTTGTCCGTCCCGGTGGTGCGGATGACGCCGTTCTTGACGGCACAGATCAGCGGGTTGAAACCGATCCAATAGGCGAGCTCGGCCGGCTGGTCGATCCGCCACACGGCCAGGTCCGCCACCTTGCCCACCTCCAGCGTGCCGTGGCTGTCACCAAGGCCGAGCGCGCGCGCGCCGTGGCGGGTGACGCCGGCCAGCGCCTCTTCCGGGGTCAGGCGGAACAGCGTGCAGCCCATGTTGAGCATGAGCAGCAGCGACGCCACCGGGGCGCTGCCCGGGTTGCTGTCGGTGGCGAGCGCGATGGGAACCCCGGCCTGGCGCAGGGCATCGACCGGCGGCACCTTGGTTTCGCCCAGAACATAGAACGCGCCCGGCAGCAGCACGGCAACCGTGCCGCTTTGCGCCATCGCCGCAATGCCGGCTTCGTTCGCGTATTCCAGATGATCGGCCGACAGCGCGCCGAAGCGGGCCGCCAGGGCGGCGCCGCCCTGATCGGACAGTTGGTCGGCGTGCAGCTTGACCGCCAGGGCGTGTGCGGTGGCCGCCTCGAACACGCGCGCCGTCTGCTCCGCGGTGAAGGCGATGGTTTCGCAGAAGGCATCAACCGCGTCGGCCAGTCCGGCCTCGCGCACGGCCGGAATCATGGGGATTACGACCTCCTCGATATAGGCCTCGGCGCGGCCGTCGTATTCCGGCGGCACGGCGTGGGCCCCGAGGAACGTGGTACGCACGGTGACCGGAAATTCCGCACCCAATTGGCGCGCGGCGCGCAGTTGTTTGAGCTCGTTGTCCCGGTCCAGGCCGTAGCCCGACTTGATCTCGATCGTCGTGACACCTTCGGCCAGCAGGGCGCGCAGACGCGGGCGCGCCGCGGCGACGAGGGCCTCCTGCGTGGCGGCGCGGGTCGCCCGTACGGTGGTGAGGATGCCGCCACCGGCGCGCGCGATCTCCTCGTAGTTGGCGCCTTGCAGGCGCAGCTCGAACTCGCGCGCCCGGTCGCCGCCATGGACGAGGTGGGTGTGGCAGTCGATCAGGCCCGGTGTCATCCAACTGCCGTCCAGCTCGTGCACGTTCGCGGCCAGCGCCTCGGGCCGGCCGGGCAGATCGACGCGCCGGCCGAGCCAGGCGATGCGCCCGCCGGCCACGGCCAGTGCGCCGTCCTCGATGGCGCCGTAGGGGGCTTCGGCGCCGGGGCCGGTCTCGGCCATCGTCGCCAGATTGCCGTTCAGCCACAGATCATCCCACCGCGGCACAGGGGGCATGGGCGAAGTCTCCCGATCATGCTTCACGGCCGGTCCGCGTCCGGCTTGTACAGGTCCAGTCATACGGCATAAGCTCGGCGCCGCAAACTGTTCCGCCATCGACCGCCACCGCTGTCATACGGAAACCGCTGTCCCGTGACCGAAACGCATCTGTTCGCTGCGCAGGCTCTGTTGCCCGAAGGGTGGGCGCGCGATGTTCTGTTCGAATTTGCGGCCGATGGCACCATCTCCGCGGTGCACCGCGATGCGACGGAGCCGCAGGCGCAGGCGGCACCGCGTGCCGCAGGGCCGGTCATTCCGGGCATGCCCAATCTTCACAGCCACGCCTTTCAGCGTGCGATGGCCGGTCTGAGCGAACGCGCCAGCCCCGCGGACGACGACTTCTGGACCTGGCGCGCCCTGATGTACGCGTTCGTCGCGCGTCTGAACCCGGCCCAGGTCGAGGCCATCGCCACCCAGCTCTATATCGAAATGCTCAAGGCCGGCTATACGGGGGTGGGGGAGTTTCATTACCTGCATCATCAGCCGGACGGGGTGCCCTACGCCGACCCGGCGGAGATGTCGCAGGCAATAATGGCGGCGGCCGATGCCGCGGGCATTGGGCTCACCCATCTGCCGGTATTCTACGAAGCCGGCGATTTCGGTGGCGCGCCGCCGACGCACGAGGGCCAGCGGCGCTTCCTCAACGATCCCGACCGCTTCCTGCGTCTGATCGAGGCCGCGCGTGCGGCCGCCGGCGGCGATCCGCAGGTGCGCATCGGCATCGCGCCGCACAGCCTGCGCGCAGTGACGCAAGGCGGTCTGACGCACGTCCTGACGGGGCTGGAGAACCTCGATCCCACGGCACCGGTTCACATCCACATCGCCGAGCAAGCGAAAGAAGTGCGCGATTGCATCGCCTGGTGCGGGGCGCGCCCGGTCGAATGGCTGCTTGACAATGTTGCGCTCGATCGGCGCTGGTGTCTGGTCCACGCCACCCACATGAGCGAGGAGGAAACCCGCCGCGTCGCCGCTTCCGGCGTCGTCGCCGGCCTGTGTCCGACCACCGAGGCCAATCTCGGCGACGGCGTGTTTCCGGCGCCGGGGTTCCTCGCCGCCGGGGGACGGATCGGCATCGGCTCCGACAGCCACGTGTCGGTCAGTCCGATCGAGGAGTTGCGGTGGCTGGAATACGGCCAGCGATTGACCTTGCAACGGCGCAATGTTCTGGCCGGGGGCCGCGGCGGGGTATCGGTCGGTGCGCGTCTTTACATGGCCGCGGTGGCTGGCGGGGCGCAGGCGCTCGGCCGGCCGATCGGGCGTCTGGCGGCCGGGGGCCGCGCCGATCTGGTGGTCCTCGACGACACCCTGCCGACCCTGGTCGGCAGGTGCGAGGACGTGCTGCTCGATGCCGTGGTCTTCGCCGGCAACGTCAATCCGGTTCGTGACGTGATGGTTGGCGCGCGCTGGGTCGTGCGCGAGGGTTATCACCCGCGCGAGGAAGCGGCGCTGGCGGCATACCGGAGCGTCGTTGCCGAGTTATCGGGATGAAAACGCCATGACTTCCAGGTCCGGTGGCGCCATTCATTTCACCTATCTATCCGGGCCCGATATCGCGCGCCTGGAGATGAGCGACGAGGAGATCCTGACCGCGGTCGAGGACGGCCTGCGTGCCCAGGGCCGCGGGCAGACGGTCATCGAACCGCGCGTCCATCTCGAACCCGATCCCGCGTTCCGCGGCCACTTCAACGTGCTGCGCGGCTATATCGCGCCGCTCGATTTGGCCGGGGTGAAGATCGTCGGCGACTATGTCGACAACTACAAGCGTGGCCTGCCGTCGGAGATGGCGCTGCTCAATCTGTTCGATCCGCGCACCGGGATGCCGGTGGCGCTGCTCGATGCGACCTCGATCACCGAGATGCGGACCGGCGCCATGACCGCGCTGGGGGCGAAGTACCTGGCTCGCTCCGATGTGCGAATCCTCGGCCACGTCGGGGCCCGGGGCACGGCCTACTGGAACGTGCGCCTGCTCGACCGGTTGTTCGATTTTGCCGAGATTCGCGTTCATTCGCGCCGGGCCGAGAGCCGCGAAGCGTTTGCCGCGCGTCTGACGGCGGATCTGGGCAAGCCGGTACGTGCGGTGGATTCGTGGCAAGCCTGTCTGGAGGGCGCGGATATTCAGGTCGAGGCCGCCCGTCTGCCGGCGCCGGCACCGCTGTTCAGGACCGCCTGGGTCAAGCCGGGTAATCTGGTCGTGCCTTACGGCACGATGAGCGCGGTCGAATTGTCGCTGAGCGACGTGGCCGACAAGATCGTCGTCGACGATTGGGGGCAGTGTCGCACCGGCAAGCTGGGCGCTCTGCGCGCCCATGTCGAGGCCGGCAAGCTGAGCGCAGATACGCTTCATGCCGAGCTGTGCCAGATCGTCACCGGTGCCCGCCCGGGACGCGAGCGGCCCGAGGAAACCATCGTGTTCTGGCACCGCGGCCTGTCGCTGTCGGATATCGCTCTGGGGGCGGCGATGCTGGCCAAGGCGCGGCGCCTCGGCCTGGGCCAGAGCCTGCGCTACGCCTGAGCCGGACCGCGCCGGTTCTGAAAAATCAGCACTTTGCCGCCTGTCGCGCCGGCGCCGGGTTTGGTCGAATCTGGCACATTGTCGGCCTCGGCCGGATGTATGGATTAGGGCATCGCTTGTCCATTCTGAAGGCATCGAGGGAGGGAAGGAAGGAGGCATGGCGCGCACGACGTCTCGACGTCGCGGACGGGGGCCACGCACCGAGAACGCCGTGGCACAATTGCCATGGCGAACTCTGCGCAATCCCTATCCGCCGATCGAGATTCTGTCCGCCGAGCAGGTCGAGGCGATCCACGACGCCTCGATGCGCATCCTGGAAGAAATCGGGATGGATTTCCTGCATCCCGAGGCGCTGGACATTCTGGCCGCCGCCGGTGCCGATGTCGAAGCGGGCAGCATGCGCGTGCGCTTCGATCGCGCTCTGATTCTGGAAACGATCGCCCGCGCACCATCGACCTGCACCCTGCACGCGCGCAATCCCGAACGACATCTTTCCCTTGGCGCCGGTCACGTCAACTTCGCCACCGTCGGCAGCGCGCCCAACGTGTCGGATCTGGAGGGCGGCCGGCGACCAGGCAATTTTGCCGATTATTGCAATCTGCTGCGCCTGGCCCAGTCGCTGAACGTGGTCCACATGCTCGGCGGCTATCCGGTGGAGCCGATCGATCTGCCGCCGCAGACCCGTCACCTCGACGCCATACGGGCGATGATCACCCTGACCGACAAGGTATTCTACGGCTATTCCCTGGGGCGGGCGCGGATTCGCGATGCCATCGAAATGGCGCGCATCGCCCGCGGCATTTCGCACGCGCAACTGCTGCGCGAACCGAGCCTGTTTACAGTCGTCAACACATCCTCGCCGTTGCGCCTCGACGGGCCGATGATCGAAGGCGTGATCGAAATGGCGCGCCACAACCAGGTCATGGTGGTAACGCCGTTCACCCTGGCCGGCGCGATGAGCCCGGTAACCCTGGCCGGTGCGCTGGCTCAGCAGAACGCCGAAGCTCTGGCCACGCTGACCCTGGCTCAACTCGTCAATCCCGGGGCGCCGGTGGTCTATGGCGGCTTCACCTCCAATGTCGACATGAAATCGGGGGCGCCGGCGTTCGGAACACCGGAATATGTGCGCGCGACCCTGGCCGGAGGCCAGATGGCACGGCGTTATGGTCTGCCGTATCGCTCCTCCAACGCCAACGCGGCCAATCTGGTCGATGCACAGGCAGCCTATGAATCGGAGATGTCCCTGTGGGCCGCCGTCATGGGCCACGCCGGGATCGTTCTGCACGGGGTCGGGTGGCTGGAAGGGGGCCTGTGCGCATCGTTTGAGAAAATGGTGCTGGATGCCGAGCTGTTGCAGATGATGGCCGAGTTCCTGCAACCGATCGTGGTCGACGAGGCGACGTTGGCGCTGGAAGCGATCCGTGAGGTCGGGCCGGGCGGGCACTTCTTCGGCACGGCGCACACTCTGGCCCGCTATGAGACGGCATTCTATCAGCCGCTGATATCCGATTGGCGCAACTACGAAACCTGGGTCGAGGCCGGAGCCCGTACGGCAACGCAGCGTGCAGCGCAGGTCTGCAGGACTCTGCTGGCGCGCTACGAACCGCCGCCGCTCGATCCGGCGATCCGCGACGAACTCGACGATTTCGTCGAACGCCGTCGCCGCGAGGGGGGCGCCCGCGGCGCCTGAGGGCACGGACGGGTGCTGCTGCGGGCGCGGCTGGCCGCCATTGCGGCAATTTGCTACCATCGCCGGGCACAACAAGGCCGACGCAGGAAGCGTCGAACGCACTGGGCGTGCCGGCCTTTTCCCCGGGCCTCCCGGTTCCAAGGGGAGGCGGGAAAGGCCGCAGGACCGGGGGCGTGGTGCGCCCACAAAAACACAGGGAGTGCAGCCCCATGCTTCGAACCACGATCCGGGTTTGTGTGGCCCTTGTTCTGGGCGCGATTTCCGCCGCCCAGGCCGCGGCCCAATCGGCACAGCCGGCGCCGCAACCGGGAGAGACCTACCGCGAGCGGATCAACAAAGGCACGGTCGGAATCATATCCGGCGGCATCAACGGCACCTACATTCGCATCGCCGCCGATCTGGCCAACGTTCTCGACAGCGACGATCTGCGCATTCTCGCCATCATGGGCAAGGGATCGTTGCAGAACATCGACGACATTCTTTATCTGCGCGGGATCGACATCGGAATCGTCCAATCCGACGTCTTTGCCTTCGTCAAACGCCAGGGGCGGCACCCCAACATCGACCGGCGCATCCGCTATATCACCAAGCTGTACAACGAGGAACTGCACCTGCTCGCTGGCCGCTCCATCGCCCGCATCGAGGATCTGGCCGGGCGCAAGGTCAACATCGGGGTGCGCGGCAGCGGCACGTTCATCACTGCCACCCTGGTTTTCGAAACCCTCGGTATTGCCATCATCCCCACCAGCTTCGATCAGGCGCTGGCGGTGGAAAAGGTCAAGTCCGGCGAGATCGCGGCCACGGTCTACGTTTCCGGCAAGCCGACCGCCTTGTTCAAGGACATCGCCGCGGGGACGCCGCTGCACTTTCTGGAAGTGCCGCTGACACCCAAGATTCTCGATACCTATCTGCCTTCGCGGCTGACGGCCGAGGACTACCCGAACCTCATTCCCGCAGGCACCGCGGTGCGCACGCTGGCGGTCGGTGCGGTGATGGCGGTCTACAACTGGCCCCAGGACCACCCCCGGCATGCCAAGGTGGCACGCTTCATCGAGGCTTTCTTCAGTCGCTTCGGCGAGTTTCAGAAGCCGCCGCGGCATCCGAAATGGCGCGAGGTCAGCCTGAGCGCAACGGTCCCGGGATGGACCCGCTTCGCGCCGGCCGAGGCTTGGCTGCGCAACAATGCGATGTTCGGAGACGGGGCCATGCGTCAGGCGTTCGAGGAATTTCTCGCAACCCAGGCGCCGGATGTCGCCAGCCGCCTGCAATCCGAGGAGGACCGGCGCATGCTGTTCGATCTGTTCCTGATGTGGCAGGCTCGGCAGGCACAGGCTTTGCAGTAGGAACCGCTGGGCGCTGCCGGTGGCCGGGTTCAGCGGCCGGCGGCGAGATAGTGCTGCATGTCCTCCAGGCGGGTGCGGGCGGTTGCGTCGCCGCGCTCGATCGCCCGCCGGTACCAGACCTCGGCATGTGCCGGATCGGCGACCACCCCCAGAACACCGAGCTCGTCCAGCATCTTCGGATCGTAGGTGGCGGCGACGGCGGTAAAGGCGGCCGGCGAACCCTGATCAGCGGCGAGCTCGAAAAACAGGCGCGCGGAGACGATGTCTCCGTTCTTGAGAAGCTCCGTGCCGCGACGGATCAGGTGATCGACGCCGGGTCCGGGTGAGGCGGGCGAGGCGGTCTTGAGAGGGGCCGCGGCCGCAGGCGGCGCGGCCGGTTGCGGGGCCGATGCTTCCGTGGCGAGCGCAGAGGCTGGTGCTGCCGTGGTCAGGGCGGCGATTTTGCGTTGCGCGGCTTCGAGCTTCCGGCGTAGCGCTGCCGTCTCGGCGGCGGCTGCGGTTGCTTTTTTCAGCGCCGCCTCGCTGTCGGTGGCACGCAGAGCGGCGGCGGCGGCGCGCGCCGTCAGTTCTTCGATCCGGCGCTGCGCCGTTGCCAGGCGGTCCTTGAGGGCGCCGGCTTCGGTCGCGGCGGCGTCCAGCCGCCGGGTGAGAGTGTTCACGTCCGCTTCGCGGGCCTCGGCCGTGGTGCGCAGCGTTTCGATCTCCCCCCGGGCTGCCTTCAAGGATCGGGCAAGGCGCTCGGCCTCCTGGCGCGCCGCGGCTTCGGCCTGGCTCAGTTCCGCAAGGCGCGCCTGCGTCTTTTCCAGCTCGGTTGCATTTTGGGCCGCCGCCTCGCGGGCAGCCTGGGCCTCGGCCGAGGCGCGGCGCACGGCCTCGTTGGCGTTGTCGAGCTCGGCGCCAAGGCGTACCACGTCCGCAGCACTCGCCTTTGCCTCGGCTTCCAGGGCGGCGATGCGATCGCCGGCGGCGGCCAGTTCCGCCGCTGCGGTCTGGCGTGCCCGTTCGGCTTTGCGTTGGGCCGCGCGGGCTTCCTGCGCCGCCTGCTCGGCGGCCGTGACGGCTTTGGCCAGACGCGCCGCCTCGCCGCGACGCTCTTCGAGCTCCCGGCTCAGCTCTGCAACCTTTCGCTGCGCGTCGGCGAGCCCGGCGTTCAAGGTGTTGCGCTCCGCAACGGTGGCAGCCAGCGCCCGGCGTACATCGGCAAGATCACGTTGCACGGCGGCCAGGGATTGGCGCAGTTGCGTCGCTTCGGCGGCGGCCGACAACTCGGCGATTTGCGCTTCAGCCGCGGCCAGACGTTGGCGCAGGTCCTCGGCTTCGGCGGCGGCCTGCCGGGCCGTGCTCAAGGCCTGCTCTGTTTCCGCCAGCCGGGCGCTGAGGCGGGCGATTTCGGCCTGTGCGGCAATTTCCTGGTCGCTGGGCAGAGGCGCAATCTCGACCCGTGGCGCGGTCGTTGCGCTGCCGCCTCGGGGCAGG
>RFLL01000106.1 GCA_003693905.1 Alphaproteobacteria bacterium | reverse complement strand
GGCCCGGATGCGCCCCTGAAACCCCGGTCACGTCCGATTGGACAAGCCTGAAACCCGGCGTACAATGCGCCCGCACACGGCGGAGGCTGTTTCGCCGTTGTGCCGGAGCCCGCGAAGCAGGAGCCCATGAGCAGGAGTCCACGGGGCCATGTATCACGAGACCACCGAATCGATCCGCGTCACGGTCAAACCGATCTATCTGGAAGACCAGTCGCAACCGGACGAGAACCATTTCGTGTGGGCCTATCAGGTGCGCATCGAAAACATGGGGCAGGAGACGGTGCAGCTCCTCAATCGCTACTGGCGGATCACCGACGCGCACGGACGCATACAGGAAGTTCGCGGTGCCGGCGTGGTCGGGGAACAGCCGCTGCTGCGGCCGGGTGAAGCATTCGAATATACCAGCGGCACGCCGTTGACGGCGCCGTCAGGGATCATGGTCGGCACCTATGAAATGGAAAGCGCCAGCGGCCGCCGGTTCACCGTGGCGGTGCCGGCGTTTTCCCTCGACAGCCCGTATCAGCCTGTCCAATTGAACTGACGATTCCGGGAAAGGACAGGGCTGGCCGGCCACCCCCCCACGCACGTACGCCAATAAGGCGCAAAAACGCGGTGCCGGCGCATGGGACAATCAAAAAAACACCTGATCACGAAGGACACGTAACAGTGGCACACAAGACCAATGCCGCCGCCACCGACCGGCCGTCGCGGAGCGAAGCGGAAGACGCGGTCCGCACCCTGATCCGATGGGCGGGTGACAACCCGCAGCGCGAGGGCCTGCACGGCACCCCGGACCGGGTCGTGCGCGCGTTCGAACAGTTCTTTTCCGGCTACACGCTCGATCCGGTCCAGCTTCTGCAACGCACGTTCGAAGAGGTCGAAGGCTATGATGAGATCGTGCTGCTGCGCGACATCCGTTTCGAATCCCATTGCGAACATCACATCATGCCGATCATCGGCCGCGCCCATGTCGCGTATCTGCCGAATCGCCGGGTCGTGGGCATCAGCAAGCTCGCCCGCGTCGTCGACGCCTATGCCCGTCGTCTTCAGATCCAGGAAAAAATGACGGCGCAGATCGCCAATACCATTGCCGAAGTGCTGGAGCCGCAGGGGGTCGCGGTGGTGATCGAAGCCACGCATCAATGTATGACCGCGCGCGGCGTGCACAAACCCGGCGCGGTCATGATCACCAGCCGCATGCTGGGGCGTTTCCGCAGCGACCCGCGGTCGCGGCGCGAGGTTCTGGCGCTGATCAGCAATGGCGGCTCCAGCGTCGGCCAAGAAGTGTAGTCGGGTGCTTCTGGCGGTGCGTTCTGCGCGATGATCGAACTGCGGCCCGTCGTCTTCATCCTCGGCATTCTGCTTTCGATCCTGGCGGTGGCCATGACGGTGCCGGCCATCGTCGATGCCGTGGCCGGACACCCCGACTGGCAGGTGTTTGCCGCCGCCGCGGCAACGACCCTGTTCGTGGGCGTGTTGATGATTCTGACGACGCGTTCGGGGTGGTCGGGGTTCAACCTGCGTCAGGCGATCATCATGACCAATCTGGCGTGGGTGGTGATCGCCGCCTTCGGCGCCCTTCCGTTTGTCTATTCCCAGCTCGACCTGTCGGTCACCGACGCCTTTTTCGAGGCCATGTCCGGCGTCACCACGACCGGAGCCACGGTCATCATCGGACTCGACAGCGCGCCGCCGGGAATCCTTCTGTGGCGCGGCATTCTGCAATGGCTGGGCGGGATCGGGATCATCGTCATGGCGCTGGCGGTGCTGCCAATGCTGCGGGTCGGCGGCATGCAGCTTTTCCGCGTTGAAGCGTTCGAGGCGGACAAGGTACTGCCGCGCGCGGCCCAGATCGCCGCCGGAATCGCCATCATCTACGTCGGTCTGACGATCGCCGCCGTGATCATGCTGTGGGCGTTGGGCATGACCGGTTTCGAAGCGGTGGTGCACGCCATGACCGCCCTGTCGACAGGCGGATTCTCAACCTCCGACGGCTCGATCGGACATTTCAACAGCGCCGCCATCGACTGGGCCGTATGTGCCATCATGCTGTTCGGCAGCATGCCGTTCGTACTCTATCTGCGAGTCCTGCGCGGCAACCCGAGCGCACTTTACCGCAACACACAGGTCCAGTGGATGTTCGCCATTCTGGCCGGTGCCATCGGCATGATTACGTTCTGGCTCTGGTTCCAGGGCATCATGCCGCCGGTTCGGGCGCTGCGGTTTGCCACCTTCAACGTCATCTCGATCATGACCGGCACCGGTTACGCGACCGCCGATTTCGACAACTGGGGCGGGTTCGTGATGGCGGTTCTGTTCGTGCTCATGTTCATCGGCGGCTGTGCCGGCTCGACGACATGCGGGATCAAGGTGTTCCGGTTTCAGGTTCTGTACGCCACCGCGATCACGCAGTTGAAACGGCTGTTCCAGCCCAATGGTGTCTTCCTACCCTACTACAACCGGCGGCCGATTTCCGAATCGGTGGCCAGTTCGGTGATGGCATTCTTTTTCCTGTTCATCGCCAGCTTCGGGTTTCTTGCCATGGGGCTCGGTCTGACCGGCCTCGACTTCATCACCGCGATCTCGGGCGCGGCCACGGTGATCTCGAACGTGGGCCCCGGGCTTGGCGACATCATCGGACCGGCGGGGACATTCACGTCGCTGCCCGATGCTGCGAAGTGGCTGCTGGCGGCGGGAATGCTGCTTGGCCGGCTTGAGCTGTTCACGGTTCTGGTACTGTTTCTGCCCGCCTTCTGGCGCGGCTGAGCCCAAAGGAGAAGGAGACGGTGGACCAGACGCGGTATTCACCGGTGGAGATGATCGAACGGCTGATCGCGTTCGACACGACATCGTCGAAATCAAACCTTGCGCTGATCGACTTCGCCGAAGCCCATCTGAAGGCCCACGGAGCCACGACACGGCGCACGTGCAATGCCGAGGGCACCAAGGCCAACCTGTTCGCCACCCTCGGTCCGGCGCGTCCGGGCGGCGTCGTGCTGTCAGGACATACCGACGTGGTCCCGGTCGAGGGCCAGGCGTGGAGCAGCGATCCCTTTCGCGTCACGGCACGCAACGGGCGTCTCTACGGCCGCGGCACCGCCGACATGAAAAGCTTTCTCGCCGTCGCGCTGGCTCTGGCACCGGAAATGGCGGCGCGCGAATTGGCCGTACCGATTCATCTCGCGCTCAGCTATGACGAGGAAGTCGGCTGCTTCGGCGCGCCCGGCCTGATCGCCGACATGGCCGCCCATGTCCCGGCGCCGTCCGTGGTCATCGTCGGCGAGCCGACAATGATGAAGATCGCCACCGCCCACAAGGGCTGTTACGTCTATCACACCACGGTCACCGGCAAGGAGGCGCATTCGGCGCAACCGCATCTCGGCGCCAATGCCATCATGGCAGCGGCCGACATGGTGCACCTCATCGCTGCCCTCCAGAACGAGGCGCAGGCCGCGGCCCCGCACGACAGCCCGTTCGATCCGCCCTATGCCACATTCAACGTCGGGCACATCACCGGCGGTACGGCGCACAACATCATCCCCAACCGCTGCGACTTCACCTGGCAGATCCGCCCCCTGCCCGGCGACCCGGTGGCGGAATGGCTGCAACGCCTTGACGACCACGCTCGCACCACGGTGCTGCCGACCTTGCGGGCGGGAGCGCCCGAAGCGGCCATCGACACGCGGCCGCTGGCCAGCGTGCCGGCCTTCCGGGCATCACTGGACGGAGCGGCGGTGGCCCTCGTGCGCCATCTGACCGGTGCCAACGCCACCACCACGGTATCGTTCGGAACCGAAGCGGGGTTTTTCCAGGATGCCGGGTTCGAGACCGTGGTCTGCGGTCCGGGGTCGATCGACCAGGCTCATCAGCCCGACGAATTCATCGATCTCGCCCAGGTCAACGCCTGCGTCGCCTTCGTACGCCGGCTGATCGAGTGGGCCGCGAACCGGGCCTGAATCGAGCCCCGGACGAAAATCGCACCTCACCCGGCGGCGCGTCGTTCGGCCGGGACATGGGACAGATGTGTAAAACGCACCGGGCGGCCGAAGAAACGGGTCGCCAGGGGATCGATCCGGGCCGTGTCGCCGGTGGTGTAGAACGCCACGTCCACGGCACCGCTGCGCGCAGACGGGCCCGCTGCGAATTCCGGGTGGCGCGCCAGATACCGCGCCAGGGCCGTGGCCACGACATCCGGCTGCGACAGGATCCGCGCCCCGGGCGGCAGAGCGGCGGCGAAATGTTCGGCTACCAGCGGATAGTGCGTACAACCGAGTATCGTCGCATCGGGAATGGCACCGTTCAGGCGCGTGCGCAGACGGGCGGCGAACGTGCGCACCATGGCCGCCAGCTCGTCGTCGTCGGCCCCGGCTTCGATGCGGGCGGCCAGATCGGGGCAGGCGATCTGAACCACGTTCGTCGCCGGCGCGCGGCGGGCGATCTCGCGGCGGTAGGTGGCGGCTTCGACGGTGCGCCGGGTTGCGAACACGGCAGCCAGACGCACCGGCGGTGCATGATCGCGCGGCGGGGCCTTCACGTGCCACGGT
>RFLL01000105.1 GCA_003693905.1 Alphaproteobacteria bacterium | reverse complement strand
GCCTAAAAGCACCCTGGACCTGCTGCTGGAAATCGCCCGCGACGAAGACCGGCTGCGCCAGCAGCGTGAAGCTCTGCTGCTGTTGTCGGAGCGCGAATCGCAGGCCCGGGCGGCGGCGGAGGAGGCGAGCGAGACCAAGTCGCATTTTCTCGCCAACATGAGCCATGAGCTGCGCACGCCGCTCAACGCCATCATCGGCATCACCGAAATCATGATCGAGGATGCCCAAGCGGCGCAACTCGACGATTTCCTCGATCCGCTGCAACGGGTGCACCGGGCCGGCGAGCATCTTCTGATGCTCATCAACGACATCCTCGACATCTCCAAGATCGAAGCCGGCAAGATGACCCTGTGGCCGGAAAAGGTCGATGTGCGCGAACTGCTCGAAGATGTCATCAGCACCACGCGCCCGCTGGCGGAAAAGAACGGCAACACACTGGACAAGGAATGTCCCGACGATATCGGTAGTGTTCACGCCGATCCTTTGCGGTTGCGCCAGATTCTGCTCAACCTGTTGAGCAATGCCTGCAAATTCACGAAAGACGGGCGCATCCATGTGACGGTGGCACGTGCCCCGCTCGACAGCGGCGATACGCTGATCATCGCAGTCGCCGATACCGGGGTCGGAATGGCGCCGGAACAGGCCGCGCGCCTGTTCCAGGAATTCAGCCAGGCCGATTCCGCGCGTGCCACCAAGGCCCAGGGAACCGGACTGGGACTGGCCATCAGCCGTCGCCTGGCGCGCATGATGGGGGGCGACAGCTCGGTCGAAAGCGAGCTCGGCAAGGGATCGACGTTCACCCTTTTTCTGCCGACACGGGCCAAAACGTCCGCCGCCGTCCGGGTGGAGAGTGCGGATACCGGCGCACAACCGGCACCACGCGGGGGGCGCCTGCTGGCCATCGAGGGGGACCACTCCGTTACCGGGTTGATGGTTCCCTTGCGCGGGCTCGGGCTCGATCTGGCCACGGCGAGCGGGCCCTGTGAAGGCCTGAGGGCGGCGCGCGACTGGTCGCCGGATCTGATCCTGCTCGACGTCACGGTGGCGCCGGAGGGGCCGTGGTCGCTGCTGTCGGCGCTGCGGGCCGCTCCGCACTTGTCGGAAGTGCCGGTCCTGCTGATCGGCCGCGATGCGGCGGCTGACGATGCCAATGCGCTGCGCTTCCGTGCCAGCGTGCCGGTTCTGAGCAAGCCGGTCGATCGTCAGCGGCTGCGCCGGGCGGTGCCGCGGCTGGCGATCGGTGCCGGAACCCGGGGCCGCGAGATCCTGCTTGTGGAAGACGATCAGGCCGCACGCCTGTTCATGCGCCGGACCCTGGAAGAGGACGGCTGGTGCATGACCGAAGCCGAGGACGGCACCGAGGCGCTGCTGCGTCTGGCGGAAACGACGCCGCGTCTGGTTCTGCTCGATCTGCACATGCCTGAACTCGACGGTTTCGGCGTTCTGGACACCATGCGCGCGCGGGAGGGATGGCGCGATCTGCCGGTGCTGGTGGTGACGGCGCGCGAACTCAACGCCGACGACCACTGCCGTCTCAATGGTGGCCTGGAAAGCCTGGGAGCCTGCGGTGGATACGGTTTTGGCAGCTTGATCCGGGCCGTCGAGAGCTGGTTGCAGATCTCGAACCCGGGCACCACTGAAACGATGGATGCACAACAGGAAAAAACGGGTGGACCATGATCCGCGTTCTTTGCGTCGACGACAATGACAACAATCTGTTCATGCTGCGTGCAATTCTGAAGCGTGCCGGATTCGAGGCGCTGGGCGCCGAAGATGCCGAATCCGGTATCGAGTTGGCGCGCCGCGAACACCCCGATGCGATTCTGATGGACCTGATGCTGCCCGGAATCGACGGTCTGGAGGCGACACGCCGGCTCAAGGCCGCGCCGGAGACCCGGGATATTCCGATCATCATCCTGTCGGCGCACGAGGAGTCGGAGAAAGGGGCGGAGGCCCGTGCCGCCGGTTGCGACGCCTATGCGCGCAAGCCCCTCGACGTGGCGGACCTGATAACCAAAATATCCCGTCTGACCGCAACCGCGGATGCAGCGGACAAAGCGGTGGCCGAATGAGAACGGCGGACAACCGCGGCAGGCGGTGTCACGCACGTACCCTTGTGCGCAGACGCAACCCCGGGAGCTCCCATGGCAAAGACGACCATTCTGTATATCGACGACAACGAGGATAACGTCTTCATGCTCCGCTCCCGGCTGTGCCGGGCCGGCTATGACGTCGTTGTCGCCCATGACGGTGCAGAAGGCGTGCACCTGGCGCGCGAACGGATGCCGGACGTGATTCTGATGGACATCACCTTGCCGCATCTCGACGGGCTGAGCGCAACGCGACAACTGAAGAACCACCCCCGGACCCGGGACATTCCGGTCATTGTCCTGACCGCCCACGCCGGTGCGAAGGATCGCGAGCGGGCACTGGAAAGCGGTGCCGACGATTTCGAAACCGTGCCGGTGCGTCTGCCGCGCCTGATGGCCAAGATAGAGCATCTGGTAGAGCGCCGCGCCACAGCATAGGGTCACGCCGTTTTTCTCCGCCATGCTCGGCCCCTGGTTTTCTCTGCCATGCTCGGCCCCTGGCGGTGGTCGATCTTGACCGCTCGCTTGCTGCCGCTCATCCTCGGTTCCATCGCTCGCGAAGCGCCGTCGCCAATCATTCACGCCAGACGCGGCCCCCGGCTTCAGGGCCGGATATCGCTGACATGCGGGCGGCAGAAAGAAAAAGAAAAAAACGAGGCAAGGGGCGGATGGGCGGTGGAAACATGGGGGGACAGAGGCAGGCGTGTCAGAAAACCGGGACGCGATGATACGGCAGAGCCCTGCCTCCGGGCTCGGTCGATCCATGCCTCTTGCCGGCATCGGCTGGATGCTGCTGACCGGCCTTCTGTTCGTGGGTGTCACCGGGATCGTACGCCATCTGGGCAGCGACATGGGGGCCGGGCAGGCGGCGTTCGTGCGCTACGCCTTCGGCCTCATCCTCCTCATGCCGGTGTTCGTGTACCAGCGTCCACCCGGCGGTTTCGTGTCGCGGCGCATCGGTCTGCATGCCTTGCGCGGGCTCGTGCACGGCGCGGCGGTCATGCTCTGGTTCTATGCCATGGCGCGGATCCCGATCGCGCAGGTGACCGCGCTCGGCTTCACCGCGCCGATCTTTACGACCGTGGGGGCGGCGCTGTTTCTGGGCGAACGGTTGCAGGCGCGACGCATCGGTGCGGTACTGATCGCCTTTGCCGGTGCCCTGATCATCCTTCGGCCGGGACTGGTGGCAATCAATCCCGGAGCACTGGCACAGCTTGCGGCGGCGCCGCTGTTTGCGACGTCGTTTCTGCTGGCCAAGAAGCTGACCGAGACCGAACCCAGCGCCACCATCGTGGCCTATATGGCCGTCTTCGTGACGTTGGCGCTGTTGCCGCCGGCACTCGTCGTGTGGCGGCCGCCAACGCCGGAGGAACTCGTCTGGCTGTGCGCGACCGCGGTGCTGGCGACGCTTGGCCATTACACCCTGACGCGGGCGTTCCGCGCTGCCGATATCACGGTGACGCAGCCGTTCTCGTTTCTGCAACTGGTGTGGGCGACGCTGCTCGGTTTCTATCTTTTCGGCGAGCGGCCGGACGTGTGGACCTGGATCGGCGGCGCGATCATCGTAGCCAGCGCCACCTATATCGCCCACCGCGAATCCCGACGGCGCGAAGACCGTGGCCGTGCCGCGTGACGGGATCGCGGCCGTAACGTCATGTCCCGTCGCGTCATGTCCGCGCACGCGCAATCGCAGCCGTCACACCGGCCTGCCGGTAATCGGATACTGTGGGTCGTTGTAGCCGGGCGTTGACGGATGCCCGGGGCGCACCATGGCGTCGATGAAGGCTTCGTCGTCGGGATCCCAGGCATGATCGAGAGCGTCCAGGTATTCCTCCCACTGGGCTTCGGTGCGCGGCCCGGCAAGCACGGCGGTGACGATTGGATTGGCCAGCACCCAGTTGAGCGCGAATTGTCCCGCAGTCATGCCGCGTGCTTCGGCGCGTTCTTTGATCCGCTGTGCGTATTCCATCGATTCGGTGCGGAATTCGGTTTCCATCAGGCGTCGGTCCTTGACCGCGGCTCTGGTATCCTGCGGCGGCGCCTCGCCCGGTTTGTACTTGCCCGTCAGCACGCCGCGTGCCAGCGGACTGTAAGGGACGACGCCAAGCCCGTAGTGCGCGCAGGCCGGCAGAACCTCAACCTCCGGCATGCGGTTCATCGCGTTGTAGTAAGGTTGCGAGACGATCGGCCGCGGTACGCCGAGGCGCTCGCACTGATGCACGATGTCGGCATGCTGCCAGCCGCGAAAGTTGCTGATGCCGAAGAACCGCGCCTTGCCAGCGGCGATGATATCGCCGATGGCGCCCAGTGTTTCTTCGATCGGCGTGCCCGGGTCCGGTTTGTGCAGATAATAGATGTCGACATGGTCGGTCCTGAGGCGACGCAGGCTGTCATCGATCGCGCGCAGCAGCCATTTGCGCCCCAGGCCGCCCATGTTCGGGGTCTCGCCCATGGCATTGCCGACCTTGGTTGCCAGCACCCAGTCGTCGCGTTCGGCACGGATGAGATCACCGACGATTTCTTCCGAGGCTCCCTTGGCGTAGATGTCCGCGGTATCGATGAAGTTGATCCCCGCCTCGCGGGCGCGTGCGACGATGCGCCCGGCCACGGTGGCATCGGTGCGCAGGCCGAACATCATCGTCCCGAGACAGATTGGCGAAACGTGCAGGCCGCTGTGGCCGAGACGTCGATACTCCATGACGGATCCTCTCCTCTTCGTATGATCGTACGGCGCGCTTGAATCGACGATCCGGGCTTGCGCTCAGGCGGAGTGCGAAGGCCGACGCCGGTCGTCCTGCGAAGCGGTGCCGTCTTGCGCCTGAAGGGATTCCTTGACCGTTTCGTACTTGTTTTGCAGGTGCTGCTTCAGGATGCGCGCCAGGCGCGGCGCATCGCGCCGGGCCAGGGCATCGAGGATGGCTTCGTGCTCCTCGACCGCACGCTCCCACCGGGCGCGGCTCATGTTGGCGATGTAGCGCGCGCGACGAATCCGCCCCGCCAGGCTGCGGTACATGCGGGCCAGGGTCGGATTGCCCGCAGCGGTCATGATGCGTTCGTGAATGCTCTGATTGAGCCGGAAATAGGCCGGCAGTTCGCGCCGGGTGTAGTGCAGCACCATCTGATAGTGGAGGGCGCGAATCTCGGCGATCTCCTCGTCGCTGATACGTGCGCAGGCGAGTTCGCCGGCCAGCGCCTCCAGCGCACCCATGACCGGAAACAGCTCTTCCAGATCGGCGACGGTCAGGCGCGCCACCGTGGCCCCCCGGTTCGGCAGCAGTTCGAGCAGTCCTTCCGAGGCCAGCACTTTCAACGCCTCGCGCAACGGCGTGCGCGAGACGCCGAAACGCTCGCACAGGATTCGTTCGGGCACCCGGGTGCCGGGCGCCAGTTCGCCCTCGACGATCAGGTCGCGCAGGCGTGCAACCAGTTCATCATGCAGGGTCGTGCGGGCAATGCGCTCCCGTCCGGAAGCCGTCAGCCGTTCGTGCCCGTCCAAGTGTGGATCGTCCCTCATTCCTCGTCCTTTCCCGGCGGCTGCATCAGGACACGCGCCAGTATACGCACCGCTTGGCAGACGTCACGACCGGCGCCGCGCCGACGCTTCCGTTCCATCCGCACCGTGAAGCGCCCGCTCCGCGCGGGGCAGGCACATCGGCGGCATTGTCGGCTCCCTGAAGAGCGGATCAGGCCCGCAACGAGAGCCCGGCAACCGGGAAGGCACGGGAGTCGTGATGGCAAGGAAGCATGGCCGGAAAGGACGGACATCATGATGAGCGCAGACCCCATCCACAAGAGATTGCATGCAATTCATAATGAAAATAATCCTAATTTGGAATGTCGGGAAAAGGTGTTCAATTGATAAAAAAGAAGAACTTTTCTCTACCGTGAAGATGGAACGCGAGCAGTAAAAAATGCATTCATAATTCAAAATAATGTCCCGCGCAAGCGCGGGCCCATACGCGCGGCGCATGGTGCCTTCGTCATCCTGTCATTCGGCCGTCGCTCACAGGGCCCGCGGCCAGCATGGCCGTGCTGTCCGTGCCGCTCCGCTTCGCCGGCGTGTTCGCACGCGGTCCCGCGCGGGCCGAGAGAAACATTCGTCCCCGGAAGGGGGCATCGTGGTCCATCCCGCCTTGTCCGCCCCGGGGTGCTGGAATCCGGGAAGCCGCAGATACGGCCGCGGAATTTCGACGCCAATATGCTTATGACGGCGCCGGGATCGAGGCGCCGATTCGCGGTGGTGCGGCGGTTGCGGCCTGAGGGAGCAGCGTGCGGCCGGCGGGCGCGCGGGCTCCCGTCGCTCCTAGAACAGGTTGCTGAAGGCGTCGATGGTGTTGAGCACGGCACGCCCGAGCAGGACGATGAACAGCGGCGGCAGGATGAAGACGACCATCGGCACGGTCAGCACGGCGGGCAGGCGGGCGGCCTTTTCCTCAGCGCGCATGATCCGCTCGTTGCGCGAATCGGCGGCCATCACCCGCAGCGACTGGGCCAGCGGCGTGCCATAGCGTTCGGCCTGAAGCAGCGTGTTGACGACACCGCGCATCCCCGGCAGATCGACGCGCAGCGACAGGTTCTGAAGCGCCTTGCGACGATCCGATAGGAACCCGAGCTCAAGGCCGGTCAGACTCAGCTCGTCGGCAAGCTCGGGGGCGGTGTCCTCCATTTCCTGCGAGACCCGCATCAAGGTGGCATCGAGGCTGAGCCCCGCTTCGGCACAGATGACCATGAGGTCGAGAGCGTCGGGAAGCGCCTTGCGAATCTTGTCGACCCGCTTTTGCGCCGCATTCTTCACGATCAGATCGGGAAGATAGGCGCCGGCAAGCACGCTGCCGATGGTCATTCCCAGCTTCGTCATCGGCGCCAGATCATAGGCATCGAGGCCGTAGAACAGAAGCACCGCGAGGGTCCCGAACACGAACGGTAGGGCCAGCTTGAAGAAGAGGTAGCGGATGATGGCATCTTTCGAACGCCAGCCAGCGCGCATGAG
>RFLL01000104.1 GCA_003693905.1 Alphaproteobacteria bacterium | reverse complement strand
TCGACCCGTGGATCGTCCTGATCCTGATGCTGGCCCTGCTCATCGTGCTCGGCTGTTTCATGGAATCGCTGTCGATGATCCTCGTCGTCGTCCCGTTCTTCTGGCCGGTGCTGGTCACCCTGAACGGCGGCGATCTGGTCAGCGCCGAGGAGGCGGCCTTCGGCATGACCAGCGATCAGCTCAAGATCTGGTTCGGGATTCTGGCCCTCATCGTGGTCGAACTGGGCCTGATTACGCCGCCGGTCGGCCTCAACGTCTTCGTCATCGGCGCCCTTGCCCGCGACGTGCCGCTGCGCCGGATCTTCCGCGGCGTGCTGCCGTTCGTCGGGGTCGAGCTGCTGCGGGTGGCGCTGATCCTTGCCGTGCCGACGCTGACGCTCGGCCTGCCGGCGCTGCTGGCGCGCTGAACCGCTCCCCGGTCAGGCTCCGCACCCGGCAGCCGCAAATTCCAGCATCACGCCGCACGCCGCCTCGGGAGCCAGGCGCAGCACCGTACCCCCGTCGTGAAAGGCCGCCACGCCAGCGTGCGCCAGATAGGCCGCGGTGCGCCCGATGTCATCGACCGCAACCCGCAGGCCGGCCAGCCATGGCGGCGCGAACCTCGGCACGGCGGCCAGTCCGGGATAGAGTCGGGCCAGCCCTTCGGGCGAGGTGAAGCGCAGACGCCCGCGCCCGGTCTCGACCTCGACCGTGCCCAGTCCCGCCATCACCGCATCGGCCCCGAACACCGGCGCACAGGCCAGCGTCGCCGCCCCGGGATCCTCGACCACGGCGGTGACCGAGACCAGGGCCCGGGCGCCGTTGGCATGTGTCAGCCACGGCGCCTGCCAGACCAGATCCGGAGTCCGGTGCTGGCATACGAACGCGGGACCGCCGGGAATGGTCCCCGGCGGCAGATGAACCAGGGTGAATTCGGGTTCGACGGTACCCCCCGGTGCCTCCAGCGTACGTTTCAGGGTTTTCGGGTCTTCCGCCGCAATGCCGCGGGAGCGCAGATCGGCGGCAAGCGCAACGGCATCGTCGCTGGCCAGCGCAAGGCCGAGCAGACCTTCGCGTTGGACCAGAAAGCGGTCCAGGTTGTTGGTGAACTGATCCGGATCGACGATGCCGAGCAGCTCGATATAGCCGCCCTCCAGCATCGCGCAGACGTTGGCGGTCCCCCAGCCGATGTGCACGCCGCGCGGCGACAGGGTGAAACCGAGATGGGCATAGGTGCGTCGTGCCGCGTCGAGATCGCGCACTCCGACCAGCACGTGATCGATTCCGGCGAGCCTCGCCGGCCGCTCGCGCCTCATGCCTTCGCTCGCCGGCCGTAGCCGGCCTCGAACTTCTTTATCACTCGGGCCATTTCCGCCTCCGACAGGATCTTCGGCTTGCCGATCGCCAGTGCGGTGCAGTACTGCGCCGCCAGGGTTTCGACCTCGACCGCCAGCGCCAGCGCCGCCGCCAGATCACGCCCGCAGGCGATCAGGCCGTGATTGGCGAGCAGGCAGGCGCGCCGGCCGGCCAGCGCCCGCAGGACATGGCGCGACAGGGCCGCGGTCCCGAAGGTCGCATAGGGCGCGCAACGGATGGTACTGCCGCCGGCCACCGCGACCATGTAATGAAAGGCCGGTATCTCGCGCCGCAGACAGGCCAGCGCCGTGGCGTGGCGGGCATGGGTATGGATGACGGCACCGAATTCCGGCCGCGCGCGCATGATATCGAGATGGAAGCGCCATTCGCTCGACGGCCGGCGGCCGGGTCCGGCGCAGCGCCAGGTGCCGTCGAAGGCCATCTCGATGATATCGGCCGGAACCATCGCCTCGTAGGGAACGCCGGAGGGCGTAATCAGCAGTCCGCCGGAGGCGCCGCCGCGAACGACGAGGCGCACGCTGAGGTTGCCCGACGTGCCCTGATTGATGCCAAGCTCATTCATGCGCCGGGCGGTGTCGATCAACGCCCGGCGAAGTCTGAGATGCCGCAACGCCATGGTCGCCTCACGCAAGCGGTCGATTGTGACGCTCGGGATAAAGCGACAGCAACCCTTCGCGCGTGGCCGGACAGACGCCGCGTTCCGTGATCAGTGCGGTGACGAGGCGCGCCGGAGTGACATCGAAGGCATGGTTGGCGACCGGGCTGTCCGGCGGAGTGATGCGCACCGCGGCCATCCGCCCGTCGTCGGTGCATCCGATGACATGGGAAACCTCGCGCCCGTCGCGCTCTTCGATCGGAATCCCGCTCAGGGCGTCTTCGAGCGTCCAGTCGATCGTCGGTCCCGGCAGGGCGACGTAGAACGGCACGTCGTTGTCGCGCGCGGCCAATGCCTTCAGATAGGTGCCGACCTTGTTGCAGACGTCGCCGCGTGACGTGGTGCGGTCGGTCCCGACAAGGCACAGATCGACCAGCCCGTGCTGCATCAGGTGGCCGCCGGCATTGTCGACCACGACCGTATGGGCGACGCCATGACGGCCCAGTTCCCACGCCGTCAACGCCGCGCCCTGATTGCGCGGGCGGGTCTCGTCAACCCACACGTGGACCGGGATGCCGGCGTCGTGCGCCATGTAGATCGGCGCCAGCGCCGTCCCCCAGTCGACGGTCGCCAGCCAGCCGGCATTGCAGTGGGTAAGCACGTTGACCGGCCGCGCCCGACCCGCCGCCTGCCACGCCGCGCGGATGAGATCGAGACCATGGCTTCCGATCGCCGTGTTGATGGCCACGTCCTCGTCGCAGATTTCAGCGGCACGGCGATAAGCGGCCGCGGCGCGCTCACCGGGCGGCAGCGGGCGCAGCCGGGCGGTCATGTCGTCGACGGCCCAGCGCAGGTTGATCGCTGTCGGGCGCGTTGCGACCAGCATCTGCGCCGCGTGCTCCAGCGCCGCATCGGACGGATCCGTGCGCATGGCCAGTGCCAGGCCGTAGGCCGCGGTGGCGCCGATCAGCGGTGCGCCGCGCACGCGCATGACGCGGATCGCCTCCGCCGCCGCTTCGGCGGTTTCCAGACGGCGCTTGGCGAAGGCGTGCGGCAGCAGGGTCTGATCAATGACCTCCACCGCCCAGCCGTCGGCGGCCAGGGCAATGCTGCGGGTCGGAACGCCGTCGATCTTCATGCCTCGGCGCGCCCTTCGAGATTGTGACTACGGGTTCAGCACCCGGCCGGCGATCACGGCAAGGCGCGCGGCCAGCGCCGGATCACGCGCATCGGGCGCGGTGATGAGAGCATTGTCGAGGACCCGGTGACAGCCTTCGCCGCACGCCGTGCGCCGTCCCGCCAGACGCGGCACCACGGCCCTGATCAGGGCGCGCGCCCGATCCGCGTTCTCGTGCAGCACCTTGACCACCTGGTCGACGGTCACATGATCGTGGTCTTCGTGCCAGCAGTCGTAATCGGTGACCATCGCCACCGTCGCGTAGCACATCTCGGCCTCGCGCGCGAGCTTGGCCTCCGGCATGTTGGTCATGCCGATGACCGCGCAGTCCCAAGTGCGGTAGAGCTCCGATTCGGCGCGGCTCGAAAACTGCGGCCCTTCCATGACCAGATAGGTGCCGCCGCGGCGCACCGGCAGGCCCAGATCCGTGGCCGACTCCTCCAACGCAGCGCCGAGACGCGCGCACACGGGATGGGCCATCGAGACGTGGGCGACCAGGCCGGGACCGAAAAAACTCTTCTCGCGGGCAAAGGTGCGGTCGATGAACTGATCGACGATCACGAAGGTGCCGGGCGGCAGGTCGGCCCGCAGCGAGCCGACCGCGCTCATCGACACGATCTCGCTCGCACCGGCCTGTTTCAGGGCCGCGATGTTGGCACGGAAATTGATCCCGGACGGCGGAATTCGGTGGCCGCGCCCGTGACGCGGCAGAAAGATCACCCGCTGCCCGTCCAGCTCTCCGAACAGAAGCGCATCGGACGGCGTCCCGAAGGGCGTTTCCACCCGTTCCCAGCGGGTATTGGCCAGGCCCGCGATGTCATACAGCCCGCTGCCGCCGATCACTCCGATGACCGGCGGCGTACCCGGCTCGCTCATCTCTTCGCCCCCTGTCGGCGGGCCGCCGCGGCGTCAGTGCAGGTCGGCCCACACCTTGCGTTTCACCGCGTAGAGAACGGCGGTGAGCACGATCAGGTACAGGATGACCTTGATCCCGGTTTCCTTGCGGTCCTCCATGTGCGGCTCGGCGGCCCACATCAGGAACGTGGCCACGTCGGCAGCCATCTGATCGACCGTTGCCGGCGTGCCGTCCTGATATTCGACCGCATCCTCGGACAGCGGCGGCGCCATGGCGATGCGATTGCCCGGGAAATAGACGTTGTAATACTGGCCGTCCAGAAGCTCGACATCGGCCGGCGGGTCTTCGTACCCGGTCAGCAGGGCACGGATATAGTTCGGTCCGCCGACCCTGGCCTTGGCCATCAGCGACAGGTCGGGCGGCGTAGCGCCGTTGTTCGCCGCCGCGGCCGCCTGCGGATTGGGGAACGGCGACGGGAAGTGGTCGGACGGCCGGCCCGGGCGCTCGAACATTTCGCCCTCATCGTCGGGAC
>RFLL01000103.1 GCA_003693905.1 Alphaproteobacteria bacterium | reverse complement strand
GAGCTGTTCCACGGCCCGACGCTGGCGTTCAAGGATTACGCCCTGCAGCTCGTCGGGCGGCTGTTCGACCATGTGCTCGCACAGCGCGGGACCCGGGCCACCATCGTCGCCGCGACTTCGGGCGACACCGGCTCGGCGGCGATCGAAGCCTGCCGCGGGCGCACCCGGGTCGACATCTTCGTCCTCCATCCCAAGGGGCGGGTGTCCGAGGTGCAGCGCCGTCAGATGACGGCGGTGATCGAGCCCAACGTTCACAACATCGCCATCGAAGGCACCTTCGACGACTGTCAGGATCTGGTGAAGGCGATGTTCAACGATGCCGCGTTTCGCGACGAGATGCGCCTGGCGGCCATGAATTCGATCAACTGGGCCCGCATCATGGCCCAGATCGCCTATTATTTCGCCGCCGCTGTCGCCCTCGGCGCACCGGGACGCCCGGTCGCCTTTGCCGTACCGACCGGCAACTTCGGCAACGTCTACGCCGGATATGCCGCGGCGCAGATGGGGTTGCCGGTGGCCCATCTGATGATCGGCTCCAACCGCAACGACATTCTGACCCGCTACATGCAAACCGGTGCCATGGAGGTGACGGCCGTCCACCCCAGCCTGTCCCCGAGCATGGACATTCAGGTGTCGAGCAATTTCGAGCGTCTGCTGTTCGACCTCTACGACCGCGACGGGGCCGCCCTGGCCGCGGCCATGACGACCTTCCGCCGCACCGGCCGTCTCGATCCCGGCCGTGAACGTTGGTGCCGCGTGCGCGCCCTGTTCGATGGCGTGCGCTGCGACGACGAGGAAACCGTTGCTGAAATCGCGCGCATCCATGCGGCCAGCGGTGAACTGGTCGATCCCCATTCGGCGATTGGCGTGGCCGCGGCGCGTGCCTGGGCGGCGCGCGAGCGCATTCCCGTGGTTGCCCTGGCCACGGCGCATGCGGCGAAGTTTCCCGATGCGGTCGAACGTGCCACCGGCATACGCCCGCTATTGCCGGCGCGCCTGGCCGATCTCTACGACCGGCCGGAGCGGTTCGCCGTCCTGCCCAACGACCTGGCCGCGGTTCAGGCGTACGTACGGACGCACGCGGCCGCCGCCCATGCGGCCCCGACATGAGCGTCGAAGTCTCCACGCTGCGCGGCGGGCTGACCGTCGCCACCGATCGTGTCGAAACCGTAGCCACGGTGTCGCTCGGCGCCTGGGTCGGGGTCGGCACCCGGCACGAGCCGGCGCCGGTCAACGGCATCGCTCACATGCTCGAACACATGGCCTTCAAGGGCACCGAGCGGCGCAGCGCCTATGACATCGCCCGCGAGATCGAAGCCGTTGGCGGCCATCTGAACGCCTACACCAGCCGCGAGACCACGGCCTACTATGCCCGCGTTCTGTCCGAGGACGTGCCGCTTGCCGTCGATATCGTCGCCGACATCCTGCAATACTCGACCTTCGACGAAGAGGAACTGGAACGCGAGCGGGCGGTCATCCTGCAGGAAATCGGCCAGGCCAACGATACCCCCGACGACGTCATCTTCGACCGCTTTCAGGAAACCGCCTATCCCGGTCAGGCCCTGGGGCGCCCGGTGCTGGGTACGGCCGAAACGGTGTCCGGGCTGGATCGCGCAACCTTGCGTACGTACATGCGCGATCATTATACGCGTACGGCCATGGTGGTGGCGGCGGCCGGGGACATCGAACACGCGCGCTTCGTCGATCTGGTTGCGGCGGCTTTCGATTCGCTGCCCGACAGCAATTCCGCGGCGGCCGAGCCAGCGCGCTACGGCGGCGGCGAGTTTCGCGAAGCGCGCGAATTGGAGCAGGTGCACCTCGTGCTCGGGCTGGAGGCGGTCGGCTATCTCGATCCCGACTACTACGTTGCCTCGCTCACCTCGACCCTGCTCGGCGGGGGCATGTCTTCGCGCCTGTTTCAGGAAGTGCGGGAAAAGCGCGGCCTCGTCTATTCGATCTATTCGTTCGTCTCGGCCTATCGCGACGGCGGCCTGTTCGGCATTTATGCTGGCACCGGCGAACGAGAAGTGACGGAGCTAATCCCGGTGGTGTGTGCGGAGCTGAGCAGGTTGACCCGGGACGTGGACGACGAGGAGGTGGCCCGTGCCCGGGCCCAGCTCAAGGCGTCGATTCTGATGAGCCTGGAAAGCATGAGTTCGCGCTGCGAGCAGCTAGCGCAGCAGATTCTCGGTTTCGGCCGTCCGCTGCCGGTGCCGGAGATCGTGGCCAGGATCGAAGCGGTGGACGGCGCTGCGGTGCGCCGGTTCGCCGCGCGCCTGCTCGCCAGCCGGCCGACTCTGGCGAGCCTCGGCCCGATCGCCCGGGTCGAATCCCTCGACCAGGTGGCAGCGCGTCTCGGCTGAGGGGCGGCGGAGGCGGCGATGATCTTTCAACCGCTGCGCGGCTTTTCAGGCCGCCGCTTTCGTCTCGAACGGGGCCGCGTCTATCTGCGTCCGCCGGTTCATCGCGACTGGCGGGCGTGGGCGGCGCTACGCGGCGAAAGCCGGGACTTTCTGGTGCCGTGGGAGCCGACCTGGGCCCACGATGCGCTGACCCGCGGCGCGTTTCGGCGCCGGCTGCGCGTCTACAAGACCGAAATGCGCCACGGGACCAGCTATACGTTTCTGATTTTCCGGCGCACCGACGACGTTCTGCTCGGCGGCATTACCCTGTCCAACGTACGCCGCGGCGTCGCGCAGTCGGCCAGTCTCGGCTACTGGATCGGCGAGCGCTTTGCCCGCCAGGGCTACATGACCGAGGCTCTGGCCGCGGTCCTGGGGTTCGCCTTCGGCGAACTCGGCCTGCACCGGGTCGAAGCCGCCTGTCTGCCGCGGAACAAGGCCAGCCGTGCCCTGCTGTTGAAATCCGGTTTCCGCGAAGAGGGCTATGCGCGCGAATATCTGCGCATCAACGGACGCTGGCAGGATCACGTCCTGCTTGCCGTTC
>RFLL01000102.1 GCA_003693905.1 Alphaproteobacteria bacterium | reverse complement strand
TTACCCAGGCGGTGAAGTGGTACCGCATGGCGGCCGAGCAGGGGTACACACCCGCCCAGTACAACCTCGGCGTGATGTATGACGAGGGGCGTGGCGTGCCACAGGACTTTACCCAAGCGGTGAAGTGGTACCGCATGGCGGCCGAGCAAGGGCTCGCGAATGCCCAGTGCAACCTCGGCGTGATGTATGACGAGGGGCGTGGCGTGCCACAGGACTCTGCCCAAGCGGTGAAGTGGTACCGCATGGCGGCCGAGCAGGGGTACACACCCGCCCAGTACAACCTCGGCGTGATGTATAACGAGGGGCGTGGCGTGCCGCAGGACTTGGTGCAGGCCTACGCGTGGTTCGACCTTGCCGCCACCATGGCCGGGATGGAATGGGCAATCGCCATGAGGGACGAGGCCGCGTCCCGCATGACCCGAGAGCAGATCGCTGAGGCGCAGCGTCTGTCGCGCATGTGGTTCGAACATCTGAGGCGGTGAGGTCCGGCCGATCGACGGCGCGCCTGCGGACCTGTGCGACGCGGTGCTCTATCATGTATTGTCGGATTGCCGACGGGATACCCGTTGGGGAGACAGCCTAGCGTCATCAGGCGGATATGTCACAAGCCCGGTATGGTCGCCGCATGGCCAAACACGAGTGGGCGGCGAGTATGTGGCTGGCGAGGTCGAGGATCTCATGGACGACGAGGCGCCGGCGGACATGCGGGGCGTTGTCTTGCGCGTGGTTTTCTTCGTGGTCTTCTTGGTGGTCTTCTTGGCCATTTCGATGCTCCTTTCAAAGGCAGCGAAGCCCGCGACGAGCGGGCTTCAGGTGGGGGGGAGGGGTCGGATCTCGATGGCCCGGCCGCAGGCCGGGCATGCGGCTCGGGTGGGCGGCGCCGCCCTTCGGCCCGCCTCGTAGGCACGCTCGAGCGCCTGCCGGATCGCCCAGACCGGCAGGCCGTGGATGTCGAGGCGGTCCACATGTCGGGTCTCGAGCGTGTCGATGCCGAGCGTCTGGCGTGCGATGCGTTCGATGGTCTCGTCGTGCGCGTGCATGGTGTGCTCCTTCGGTGCGCGTCGCTCCTCACGGGCCGGGCTCGCTCAGCGGCTGCGCAGGCGGAGCAGCTCACGGAGGTAGTCCTCGACCTCCGAACCCGTGCCGGGATGCCCGTCGAGCCGGCGCTGCAGGGACTCGGCCATCGTGCGAATCGCCGCCTCGTCGCTCGCGTCGATCCGGTGCGTGCTCCCGTCGGGGCATTCCGGCGTGAGGACCGTCACCTCGATGGTGTCCTGCTCGCTGCGCGTGCCCGCGCGGCGCTGGGCGATGGCGAAGCATCGCCCGCTGGGGCCGCGTCCCTCGAAGTCGATCCGTGTGATGCGCATGGCTGGCTCCTTGTCGCTGGTGCGCATGGCTGTTTTCGGTGCCGGGCGTTCGCGCTCCGGCAACGCTGTCATCAGGGCCTCAAGCCGCCAGGACATCAAGTGGAATCTGCGAACCTGCGCGCAGAATCTCCAGAATGTGGGCACGCTGTGGGCTCATCCGCGGCCGGGGGGCGTGATCGTGGGCGATAGGGCCGGGATCAGGGAGGATGAGTCCTCCGCCGGCGGGCGGCTGGACCCGTCGGCGCTGTCGGCATCGGACCTGGCGGCGCTGCTGACCCGGGCCGCCGGCGTGCGCATCGAGGCGCAGGACATCGAGGCCGACATCGACGCCGGCGCGCCGACGAACGCCGACGGGACGATCAACCTCGTGCACTACGCGGCGTGGCTGGTGAGGGAGATGGGCAGCCGTGGCGATTGACCCGCGCAGCCTGCGACCGGGCGAGCTTTGCCGGCGACAAGGGATACAGCAACCCGAAAATCCGCGCCTGGCTGGCCCGCCGCGGCATCGAGGCGGTTATCCCGACCCGCTCCGACTAGCCTCGCCAGTGATTCAGCAAACGCAAGTACTGCGGCCGCAACATTGACGAGCGGTGCATCGGCTGGCTCAAGGGCTGCCGCCGCGTTGCCACACTATACGAGAAGCTCGCCAGCCACTTCCTGGCCATGATCCAGCGATGTTTGCGGTTGCTCGATCCGTCAAACGAAAACCTGGTGCCGATGGGGTTTCATTTCTTGATTGACACCGAATCACCAAGTTTGTACGATAATCTAGCGATATCGTTGATGGATAGGGGTTGAATCGGCGGGGGCGTGCCATGCGGCGTTATTCGGGAAATCCATTTCCGCTCATCGTCTTCAGCGCGATCTGGGCGGCCTCCGTCCCTGCGCTGGCGCAAGACTGCAACGGCAATGGCATTCCGGATGGGGAGGAGATTGCCGACGATCCCTCGATCGACTGCAATAGCAACGGCGTGATCGACTCATGTGAAATCGCGGCCAATCCGTCTCTCGACTGCAATAGCAACGGTGTGCTCGACTCATGTGAAATCGCAGCCAATCCATCTCTCGACTGCAACGACAACGGGACATTGGACGAGTGCGATATCGCCTCCGGTCTAAGCATCGACAGCAATGGCAACGGTGTGCCGGACGACTGCGAGATCCTCGCCGGGTTGTACCCGATCTATGAC
>RFLL01000101.1 GCA_003693905.1 Alphaproteobacteria bacterium | reverse complement strand
TTCGTTCCCGACAAGCCGACGTCCTGAGGTCGCGGCCTGGAATCGCCTGGCCATCGCGATCGTCCAGCCCTTGGAATCGGTCGGAAATCGGCAAGAACCTGCCGCGCAAGAGGTTCTCGCCGGGGCGCGGCCCGTGCCACCGTGGCAGCTCGTCTGCGCTTTTCGCGGAGAGTTCTCCCATGCGCCTGCTCACGACCACCATCGGAGCTTATCCGAAGCCCGATTTCGTGCCCGTCCCCGACTGGTTCCGCGCCGAAGGGGGGCCCGACACGGATCATCCCACCGCCGGCTATCTCGAAGCGATCGCGCGCATGGGCGCGCAGGCCGAGACCCTGTTCGCGCGCGGCGTCGAAGCCGCGGTCAAGGATCAGATCGAGGCCGGCATCGACATCCCCACCGACGGCGAGATCCGGCGCGAAAACTACATCCATTATCACTGCCGGCACCTGGACGGGATCGATTTCGAGACCCTGACCCCCAAGGACGTGCGGGGCGGCACCTACCGCGCGGCATTGCCCTCGATCGTCGCGCCGGTGCGTCCGCGCGACCATTTCCTCGACCGCGACTGGCGCCTGGCACAGTCGTTCACCGACCGGCCGGTCAAGATCACCATGCCCGGGCCGATGACCATTGCCGACACCACGGTCGATCTGCATTACGGCGACGAGCGACGCCTCGGTGCCGATCTGGCGGCGGCGCTGAACGATGAGGTGCGCGCGCTGGCCGATGCCGGCTGCCGCTGGATCCAGATCGACGAGCCGGTGTTCGCGCGCAAGCCAGAGCAGGCACTGGCCTACGGGTTTGAAAACCTGGAGCGGGCGTTCCACGGCGTGCCCGAAGGTGCGGTCAAGGTCGTTCACATGTGCTGCGGCTATCCCGACCGGCTCGATCGCGACGATTATCCCAAGGCCGATCCCGGCGCCTATCTCGACCTCGCCGATGCGGTCGAGCGTTCGTGCATCGATGCGGTGTCGATCGAAGACGCCCACCGGCCCAACGATCTGGCGCTGCTGGAGCGGTTCGGCCGCACGCGGGTGATCCTCGGTGTGGTGGCGATCGCGAAAAGCCGCATCGAGACGGTCGCGGAGATTCGCGACCGCCTGCGCGCGGCGCTGGATCACATCGATGCCGAGCGCCTGATCGCCGCCCCCGATTGCGGTCTCGGTCTGCTCGGTCGCGAACGGGCGCGGGCCAAGCTCGCCAACCTGTGTGCCGCCGCGCACGATCTGTGATTCGTCAGGGCCGGGTCTTTTCCGCCTGCACGGCCAGGCGCATCCGCCATGCCGCCCGTTTGGCGGTGACGGCGCCGTAGGTAGCCACGACATAGGGTACGGCGTAGGTCAGGGCGACCTTGAGCGGGTCGGGCATATGCCCGGCGATGATGACGTCGCCGTGGTTGATCAGGGTCAGCACCGTTCCGACCACGATTGCCACACCGCACGCTGCACGCGGTGTTCCGTCACCACACGCCAGTTGCCACAGGCTGGGCATTGCCTCGTGCCGCTCGCTCACGGTGCTTGGTCCTCGTGCGCCTCGATCCGTTCCGCGTTCGCGGCTCTTCCGTCGCGGTTGTCAGGCCGGTACCGGGTCGACGGCGACGGCGTCGACGAAGCTCAGATGGCCGGCGATCGCGGCCACGTCGTCGATCGGATGCGGGTAGGACCAGGCCGCGTTTTCGACCTCCCTGTCCCCGACCCGCAGCGTCCAGTACGCCGCATCGCCCTTGTGGGGGCAGTGCGTGGTGTGCCGGGTGGGGCGCAGCAGGCCCATGTCCACGTCGCCCGGCGGGAAGTAGATGCGCGGCGGATAGCCGCGCTCGCGCAGGACAAGAGCGCGCGTGCTGTCGGCAACGGTGGCACCGTTGAAGGTGGCACGCACACGCGGCCCGAAGGCTTCGATGGTGATGCGCGGCGCGTTCGCGTCTGTCTGGTGGGACATGGCCTGGGACATGGGAACACCTCCTGAATTGGGGAGCCATGCTGGGATGTTCCCGCCGCGGCCGCAACCCCCGCATCCGCGTGCTCCCGGCATCGTGATCTGCCGGGGCCGGGGCTTAGACGTTGAAGCGGAACAGGAAGATATCGCCGTCCTGGACGATGTAGTCGCGACCTTCGGCGCGCATCCTGCCGGCTTCCTTGGCCCCCTGTTCGCCGCCGCAGGCCACGTAGTCGTCGTAGGAGATGGTCTCGGCGCGGATGAAGCCGCGCTCGAAATCGCTGTGGATGACGCCGGCTGCCTGAGCCGCAGTTGCGCCGCGCTTGAGCGTCCACGCTCGCGCCTCCTTGGGCCCGGCGGTAAAGAAGGTGATGAGGTCGAGCAGGGCGTAGCCGGCCGTGATGAGGCGCGCCAGACCGGGCTCGGCAAGGCCGAGCGTCTCGAGGAAGACCCGGCGCTCCTGCGGGTTGTTCAGCATCGCGATTTCGGCCTCGATGGCGGCGGAGATCACGACGCAGCCGGCGCCCTGGGCCGCGGCGCGCGCGGCGACCCGTTCGCTCTCGGCGTTGCCGCCGGCCACGGCGTCCTCCTCGACATTGGCGACATAGAGGATCGGCTTGGTCGTCAGCAGATTGAGCCGGCGCAGCGCGGGTTGCAGATCGACCGGCACCGTGGCCGCCCGTGCCGGCCGCCCTGCGCGCAATGCCGCTGCGACCGGTTCCAGCACGGCCAGACGTTCACGTGCCTCCCTGTCGCCGCCGCGGGCGCGTTTGGTCGCGGTCTCGATCTGGCGCTCGACGCTTTCCAGATCGGCCAGCATGAGCTCGGTCTCGACCGTTTCGGCGTCGCGGATCGGATCGACCGAACCTTCGACATGGGTGACCTCGCCGGCGAAACAGCGCAGGACATGGACGATGGCATCGACCTCGCGGATGTTGGCCAGGAACTGATTGCCCAGTCCTTCGCCCTTGGAAGCGCCGCGCACCAGGCCGGCGATATCGACGAATTCCAGATAGGTCGGGATCGTCTTGGCCGACTTGGCGATGCGGGCGATGACGTCGAGGCGCGAATCGGGGACCGCCACCCGGCCGACGTTGGGCTCGATGGTGGTGAAAGGATAGTTCGCCGATTCGGCCGCCGCCGTTTCGGTCAGCGCGTTGAACAGGGTCGACTTGCCGACGTTGGGCAAGCCGACGATTCCGCACTTGAAGCCCATTGCTTGGTGGTCCCGTGTCTACCTGTCCATATCGCTCTGCGCGGCCGGCGGGGCGACCTTCTTCGCC
>RFLL01000100.1 GCA_003693905.1 Alphaproteobacteria bacterium | reverse complement strand
GATATCGCCATGCCTCTGATTTCCCATGTATTCAAGGGAAAATGCATGCCCTCGATGTGTCGAAAATATTTACAAACAAGGTGAATCTCTGGTCCGGGTGAGAACAACTATTTGAAACCATACATTATAATTTGTGGCACAGGCCTTGCAGACAACCACCCCGTTTGTGTTGAGTGAGATTCACAAGGGCAAGTCACTTACATCTTCATCTTTTGCAAGCCGTGCAAACGAAGGGGACGTCGGTGCCTTGAAACGGGGAGGGACCGATGTTTGCAGGCAGCAGGGAGAAGGGTGCGTGTGCGCACCGTGCGTCCGGTATTGTTGCCGTTATCGGGTATGCCGGTGTCCTGGTAATGGTGCCCGCCGGCGCCAAGGCAACGATGATCGTCGATACGTTCGATTTTCAGGTTTCCAATCAGCAGATCTGGGGCGGTGCGGCGCCCGTCTTCGAAGAGACTCTGGCCAACTTGCCGCTTGGCGGAACGATCGGGCCCGGAAACCTGGTGGCCGATTTCGGTCTGCTTGGACAATACGGCATCGAAGCGGGACTGACGGCGCAGGTCGACGTCGGTTTGCAGAGCCGGCTTCGCAACTTTCATCTCGGCAGCGTCGACATCAACTTCCCGGTCAATGTCGAACTGAACTTTCCCGACCAGGTCAATGCCGGGCAGACGTTCACGATTTCTTCGTCGTTTTCGGTCGGGCCAGGGGCCGGATTCACGACTATCGCGGACCAGTCCGAACTGGATTTCAGCGCCGACGCGGCGCTGAGCGCAGGGCTGAATCTGCGGGCGTGCATCGTCACCTGCTTCGTCGACAACACGGACCCAAGCTCGCCGTTCTTCTTTCAGGAAAACGTCGATCTGGGGACGTTTGATCTGATCACCCAGACCAAGGACAACACGATCATCAATATCGACCTTCCGGATATCGGTCAGCCGGCGGCATTCGTCGGCAAACCGACCATTCCCGGCGCAGGCATCGATATCGATCCGACCCAGGACCTGACAAGCGGACCTGATGCCATCATCGATCTGGCCATCGCAGAGACGACCAATATCAGCGGCAAGATCACCGTGCCCGATCTGTCGCAGAGCGGGGGGTTGACGTCTGCGGCGACGTTGTCGGGCAAAGTGGTCGATGTGTTCACGGATATCGCCGTTGATCTCGACAGCATGTTGAGCCCGCCGTTGCCGCCACTCGGGATCGGGCCGGTCAACATCTCCGGCGTCACTTTCGGTGCCGACATTTTCGATGCCAGCCTGGTCACCAAGCTGATTGCCGATCAGATGATCGAATTCCAGGGCGTGCCGAAGGCGATTCTGGACCTCGGCCCGCTGGGGATCGTTGAACTCGTCCTCGGCGAAAGTGTCGATGTCACGGCACCGGCCAACGTCAGCGAGCTTCAGATCTCGCCGACATACGTGCTCGACAACACCTTCTCCAACACCACGGTCGTCGCGGCCGCGCAGCAGACCGACATTACCTTCGGCGGGCTTCAGTTCAGCTTTCCGAAAATCACGGTGATTCCGGGGCTGCCGCCGGTCGTCATTCCGGGTACGTCGGGGTTCTGCCTGATCCGTAATCCGTTCACGGGCAAGTGCAAGGTCTTCGTTCCCGGAACGCCGCCGATCACGATCACTTCCGGCACCGACGATGTGAATGTGGGGCCGTTTTCTTTCGACGAGGCGATCTTCGAGGAGACCATCACCGATTCGCTGATCAATACCAGTATCGGCGGAGTACCGCTGTCCGTCGGCGTATGCGACGTCAATCCGAACGCTTGCGCTTTTTTGCCATTGCTCGATGAAGATCAGGCACGCACCTCCGGCCTGTTCGAGGATCAGCAGTCGTTCGCCTTTCCGACCTTCAGCGGCCAGGGCGGCAGGATTCTGGTGACCGGGCCGCTTGCGGTTCCCGAGCCTTCAGCGCTGGCGCTCATGATTCTCGGCCTGGCGATGGTCGGTGCATCGCAGTGGCGGCGCAGGTTGCGGACTTGAGGCGATTGCGCACAACGTTCGCACGCAGGATTGCACCCATGATCGTTCGGATCCAGCGCCGGATTGCGTGGGCGCGGTCGCGTTCTTGCGGCCGCGCCCGCTCCAGGCGGACCGCCATCAGACCCGGTGTCATTGTCTGGCTCGGGCTTGCTTTTGCGGTTTTCGTTCCCGGCGCGCAGGGTGCCGATGCGCAAGGGCGTTTCGCCATCAAAGGGGCGGGCCTGGCAAGTTGTCGGGACTACACGCAGGCGCGTGCAGACCAATCGCAACTCGTCTATTCGTTGCTCGGCTGGCTCGACGGGTATCTCACCGCCTACAACCAGCTTTCCGCGGACACCTTCGACGTTGCGGCCTGGGAATCGACGGACCTGTTTGCCCAAATTCTCGACGGTCACTGCAAAACCTATTCCGACCACCGGTTCGTTACCGTCGTGCGTGCGATCGTGGCCGAGATCGCGGACCAGAGGCTGACGCAGAATTCGCCTCTGATTGCGGCCCGCAACGGGGGCCAGGGTCTGCTGATCTATCAGGAGACGCTGCGACGGGTGCAGGAGAAGCTGTCGCAGCGCGGCCTCTATTCAGGTGCGATTGATGGCCGTTTCGACGATCCGACGCGGGCCGCCCTGGAAAGATTTCAGGCCGGGCAGGGGCTGGCCGTCTCGGGGCTGCCCGATCAACCGACCCTGTGGAAGCTGTTCCGGCCGCCACCGACACAGTAGAAGGCCGGGCACGATGCCGCGCCGGTCAGGCGCGTTCGATCACCAGTTGCGCGGCAGCCAGGTCTTCGATCGCGGTTCCGACCGATTTGAACACCGTGATCTGGTCGTAGAAGCGGCGCCCGGCACGTTCGCCGCGCGTCAGCTCGATCAGGTCGGCGGCAATGTCGTCGGGTGACAGAAGGCCGGCTTCGATCGGCTGGACGATGTCGCCGGCTTCCCGACAGGCTCCGTCCCTGGTATCGACGAAGACGCGGGCGCGGGCGATGACGCCGTCGTCGGCTTCGCGCATCTGCGGCGTGAAGCCGCCGACCAGATCGATGTGCTGGCCATTGCGCAGCCATTCGCCGTGGATCAGCGGCTCGCGTGCCAGGGTTGCGCAGGAGATGATGTCGGCGCCGCGCACGGCATCTTCCAGGTCCGCGGTATGGGCGATCCGCAGGCCCGGGCGGCGCATCCGCCGGGCCAGGGCGGCGGCCTTTTCTTCCGTGCGCCCCCAGATCAGAACCTCGCGGATCGGCCGCACGGTGGCATGCGCCAGAATCAGATGCGGCGCCAGGGCCCCGGTCCCGACCATGAGCAGGCGCGCCGAATCGGGGCGCGACAGATAGCTAGACGCCAGTGCCGAGGCCGCGGCGGTGCGTTTGACCGTCAGCATCGGGCCGTCGATCAGGGCCAGAGGCGAACCGCTTCTGCCGTCGAGCAGCAGATAGACCCCCATGACCGCGGGCAGGCTGCGGGTTGCGTTATCGGGAAACACCGTCACTATCTTGATCCCGATATGGCGCCCGGCCTGCCATGCCGGCATCAGCAGCAGCGTGGCTTCGGGCCCGCCGGGTGTCGTGATGGTATGGTGATGGCGCACCGGGGTCGCGATGTCGCGCCGAAAGGCCTGACGCAGGCGCTCGACCAGCGATTCGAAATCGAGCGCGGTTTCGACCTCGGCGGCGGTGATGATGCGCATTGCGGCCTGAACCTGCCGGCGCCGTTACGAGCCGGTTCTTGGCAGGCGCACGGGCTTCGGTGCCGGGGATGAGGCCGGCTCGCCAGGTCGGTCGTTCGATCGTTGCGCAGCGTGGCGCAGACGGGTCAGCTCGCGCTCCAGCTCGTGCACCCGCCGTTCCGTCGCACGTGCCCGGCGCCGGGTTGCGGCACCGGACAGCCACCCCGCCACCGCACCGGCGAGCAGCCCGACGAAGGCGCTGGCGAGAACGATCACGAACAGCGGCGCTTCGACGGTTATGTTGAAAGGCCACAGATCGAGGACGACCGGTGCCCGGTTGGTCATCGCAAAGACGACCGCGGCGACCATGAACGGGACGCTCAGAATCCAGGAAAGGCGTTTCACGCAATCGGTCCCGTCAACAGGAAGGCAGCCCCCCGGAGCTTTTTTCCACACGCTGCGCGTGTGCGTGGTGTCTAGCTGCCGGCGTTCAAACGCTCGCGCAACAGTTTACCGGTTTTGAAGAAGGGAATGTATTTTTCGTCGACGTGAACCGCCTCGCCGGTGCGCGGGTTGCGCCCGATGCGCGCTTCGCGTCGTTTGACGGAAAATGCCCCGAAACCGCGCAGCTCCACCCGGTCGCCGCGCGCCAGTGCGGCGGAAATTTCTTCGAAAATGGTGCCCACGATGCGCTCGACATCGCGGTGGTACAGATGCGGGTTGAGCTCGGCGATTCTTTGAATGAGTTCGGATTTCGTCATGGCCTCCCTTCCTCAACGTGACTGGTCCGGCCCGTTCGTTGAGGTGACGGGCGTTCATACTGAGCGACGAATGGGAGACGTTTTTTGTCCGACAGTCCCCCTGGCGGTCCCCCCGCTGCGCGATCTTTCATGATCTGCGCCTGTCCCCCACACTTTACCGACCCGGTAGCGTGCCAAAAGCGCCCGCAACCGTCAAGTGTAACCCGTTAAGATCAAACGGATTTTGTCCGGGACGTTCAGAACTGGAACAGCCGGCAAGAAAACGGCCCGGTGCGTGCGGACACACCGGGCCGTTTGCGCAATGCGCGGGGACAGCTTCAGTC
>RFLL01000099.1 GCA_003693905.1 Alphaproteobacteria bacterium | reverse complement strand
GATCGGGAACCAGTGTAGATCGGGCAATGCCGGTCGGACAAGGACGGTGGCCAGGGCGGGGATGACGGAAGCCGGCGGAGGCGCGCGCCGGCAGCCGGCCCGCGTTGACACGTCTGCGGCGGTATCTATGATCGCCGCCGTCTGCCAGTTACCAGCCGTTCCAAGCGGGACCGAACCCATGGATTTCCAGCCCACCGAGGAACAGCGCGCGTTTCGCGAGGCGGCGCGTGATTTCGCCGCCAACGAAATGGCGCCGCACGCCGCGGCCTGGGATGAAGGCAAGATCTTTCCCGAAGACACCCTGCGCCAAGCGGCGGCCCTCGGATTCGCCGGCATCTATGTGCGCGATGACGTCGGCGGGGCCGGGCTCAGCCGCCTCGACGCGGCGATCATCTTCGAGGAACTGGCGGCGGGCTGCACCTCGACCGCGGCCTACATCTCGATCCACAACATGGCGTCGTGGATGATCGACCGCTTCGGCACCGACGCCCAGCGGCGGCAGTTTCTGCCGTCACTGACCAGCATGGCCCATTTCGCCAGCTACTGCCTGACTGAGCCCGGCGCCGGCTCCGATGCCGCCGCGCTCAAGACCCGGGCCGTGCGCGACGGCGACGATTACGTGCTCAACGGCACCAAGGCGTTCATTTCCGGCGGCGGGCGCAGCGACATCTACGTGGTCATGTGCCGCACCGGCGAGGACGGTCCCAAGGGCATCTCGACCCTGGTCGTGCCCAGGGACACGCCCGGCCTGTCGTTCGGCAAGCAGGAAAAGAAGCTCGGTTGGAACAGCCAGCCGACGGCCATGGTCATCTTCGAGAATGCCCGGGTCCCGATCGCCAACCGCCTGGGGGCGGAGGGCGACGGCTTCAAGATCGCGATGATGGGCCTTGACGGCGGGCGCCTCAACATCGCCGCGTGCTCCATCGGCGGCGCCCGCGCCTGCCTGGAAGCGGCCCGCGAGCACCTGCTGACACGGCGTCAGTTCGGCCGCAGGCTGGCCGATTTTCAGGCCCTGCAGTTCAAGCTGGCCGACATGGCGACCGAGCTGGAAGCGGCGCGTCTGATGGTTCACCGTGCCGCCGATGCGCTCGACCGCGGCGATCCGCAGGCAACCATGTACTGTGCCATGGCCAAGCGCTTCGCCACCGATGCCGGGTTCCGGGTGTGCAACGAGGCGCTGCAGTTGCATGGTGGCTACGGCTACATCCGGGAATACCCGATCGAGCGTTTTCTGCGCGATGTACGGGTGCATCAGATCCTCGAAGGAACCAACGAGATCATGCGCGTCATCATCGCGCGCCGACTGTTGAAAGACTGAATGAAAGACTGAAGAGGAGAGACAGGGACCGGTGGCGACAGGAGAAGCAACGGCAGACCAGGACATCCTGTTCGAGGTGCGCGGCAGCATCGGGCTTGTCACGCTCAACCGTCCGCGGGCGCTCAATGCCCTGACGCTGGCCATGTGCCAGGCATTCGATGCGCGCCTGGCGACGTGGAGCGCCGATCCGCAGGTGCGCGCCGTCGTCGTCAAGGGCACCGGCGAACGCGCCTTCTGCGCCGGCGGCGACGTGCGGGCGATCTGGGAAGCGGGCCGGAAAGGCGAGCCGCTGAGCGCCGACTTCTTTCGTGCCGAATACCGCCTGAACCGGCGCATCAAGCGGTTCCCCAAGCCCTATGTCGCGCTGATTGACGGCATCACCATGGGCGGCGGCGTCGGCGTTTCGGTTCACGGCAGCCATCGCATCGCCACCGAACGTACCCTGTTTGCGATGCCGGAGACCGGAATCGGGCTCTTTCCCGATGTCGGCGGCGGCTACTTTCTGCCCCGGTTGCCGGGACGCATCGGCCTTTATCTCGCCTTGAGCGGTGTGCGCCTCAAGGCCGCCGACTGCCTCTATGCCGGGATCGCCACCCACCATGTCGCGGCCGCCGCCCTGCCGGAGCTGGAAGCGGCCCTGGCCGAGGCTCTGGCAGATGGCGGGAGCGGGCCTGCGGGCGCGGACGCACATGCCCGGGTGGAGACGGTTCTCGGTCGCTTTGCCGGTGATCCGGGGCCGGCACCGCTGGCCGCGCACCGCGAGGCGATCGACCGCTGCTTCGCCGCCGAATCGGTAGAGGCGATCCTGGCCGCGCTGGAGGCCGAAGGCAGCGACTGGGCGCGGGAAACGCTGAACATCCTGCAAAGCCGCTCACCGCTCAGTCTCAAGGTCACTTTCGAGCAGATGCGCCGCGGCGCAACCATGGACTTCGAGGAGGTCATGGTGATGGAATACCGCCTGAGCCAGGCCTTCATGGCCGGCCACGACTTCTATGAAGGCATACGCGCCGTGGTCATCGAAAAGGACAACGCTCCGATGTGGGATCCGCCGAGCCTGGACGCGGTGACCCCGCAGATGGTGGAGGCCTGTTTTGCGCCGCTCGGCGACCGGGATCTCACCTTCGACGACGACGACGCGCTCACACCGCGCAGTGCACTTGCAACATGAAAGCTAGGGAGGCGGCAATGTCCAGCATCGGCTTCATCGGTCTCGGCAACATGGGCGGTCCCATGGCGCAAAATCTGGTCAAGGCGGGACATGCCGTGACCGGGTTCGACGTGGTGCCGGCGGCGATCGAGGCGGCCAAGGCGGCCGGGATCACACCGGCGGCCGATGCCCGCGCGGCGGCGGCGGAAGCCGATGTCGTCATCACCATGCTGCCGGCGGGGGAACATGTGCGCGCCGTCTATACCGGTCCCGACGGCATCATCGCCGCGGCCAAGGCGGGGGCGCTTCTGATCGACTGCTCGACCATCGACGTGAACAGCGCCCGGGCCGTGCATGCCGCGGCGGCCGAAGCCGGTCTCGACATGCTCGACGCTCCGGTTTCCGGCGGCGTTGCCGGTGCCGCCAACGCGACGCTCACCTTCATGGTCGGCGGTTCGGACGCCGCCTTTGCGCGCGCCAAGCCGATCTTCGAGGCGATGGGGCGCAACGTCGTGCACGCCGGGGGGGCGGGCAACGGTCAGGCCGCCAAAGTGTGCAACAACATGATCCTGGGCATCACCATGATCGGCATCTCCGAAGCCTTCGCGCTGGCGGAAAAGCTGGGTCTGGAAGCGCAGAAGCTGTTCGACATCAGCTCCAAGTCGTCGGGCTCGTGCTGGGCGATGCTCAATCACCTGCCGGTTCCCGGCATCGTCGAAACCTCGGCCGCCAATCGCGATTACAAGCCGGGGTTTGCCGCCGCGATGATGCACAAGGATCTCAAGCTGTCGCAGGAAGCCGCCGCACAGGCCGGAGCGGCGACACCGCTGGGAGCGGAAGCGACGGCGCTCTACACCATGTTCGTCAACGCCGGCAACGGCGGCCTCGACTATTCGGCGATCATCAAGATGATCCGCGGCACCTGAGATCGTGCCGCTGGAAGCAGGATGTCAGAGACGCTTCGGGCGGAGCGAAAAGAAGAGGCCCAAGTTCATGTAATCTCTCTCATATTCTACACATTATATTGTAATATAATATTTTTTCTAATTTGCCCTTTTCTCTGCCTATCGGGCAATCGCTTAAGCATGGCTTAACCGCCGGGTCGCTAGACTGCACTGGAAACCGGCGCGTCGGTGCGCCGGGACGTGGGGGCGAACCAAGGCGAGGATCCCGTGAAGGCGACGTATTTGGAAACTATTTCGCTGATCGAGCGTCTGCACCGACAATGCCTTGAAGTGATCAAGGCGGAACTCGACCGTCGCGGCATCCGCGATCTGAACAACGTTCAGGCGCTGATCCTGTTCAACATCGGCGAGGACGAATATTCGGTCGGAGAACTGACGCAGCGCGGCTATTACCTGGGCTCGAACGTGTCCTACAACGTCAAGAAGATGGTCGAGCACGGCTATCTGATCCAGGAGCGCTCGCCGCACGATCGTCGCT
>RFLL01000098.1 GCA_003693905.1 Alphaproteobacteria bacterium | reverse complement strand
GCATCGACGCGCGCGTGCGTCTGGTCGATGCTGCGCAATACGAGAACCGGGTCCGCAACTTCGATTTCGACATGATCGTCGGCGGCTGGGGGCAGTCGGAATCGCCGGGCAACGAGCAGCGCAATTACTGGACCTCGCGCGCCGCCGACACGCCGGGCAGCCGCAATCTCGCCGGCATCAAGAACCCGGCGGTTGATGCCCTGGTCGACATGGTGATCGCCGCACCGACGCGTGAGGAACTGATCGCCCGCACCCGCGCCCTCGACCGAGTGCTGTTGTGGGGACACTATGTCATCCCCAACTGGCACATCCGCTTCGACCGCATCGCCTACTGGAACAAGTTCGGCCTGCCCGCGCACACGCCGCGCCACGGCACCAGCCTGAACTACTGGTGGATCGACCCGGCCAAGGAACGTGCACTTGCCGAGCGACGGGTGCAGGAACCGCAGGTAGGCGAGGCCGGCGGCCGCAGCCCGGCGGTCAAAATGGCCGTCTATCTGGGGCTGGGGGTGCTGCTGGTCCTCGGCTTCCATGGCCTGCGCCGATACCGGCGCCAGGCCGCAGAATAGAGCAACGGGAGCCTCATCACCCCATGCTGGCTTATATCGTTCGCCGCCTGATCCTGATCATCCCGACGTTGCTCGGCATCATGGCGATCAACTTCGTCGTCATTCAGGCCGCCCCGGGCGGACCGGTGGAACAGTTGATCGCCCAGATCACCGGCCAGGGAGCGGCGGCGACCGAACGCATCACCCGCAGCGGCGTCGGCGAGATCACCCGGCCGGGCGGCGCCGGCACCGAGACGGCGACGAGCAAATATCGCGGCGCCCAGGGGCTTGACCCCGAATTCATCGCCGAAATCGAGCGCATGTACGGCTTCGACAAACCGGCCCACGTGCGCTTCTTCCAGATGATCCGCAACTACGTCATGTTCGATTTCGGCGAGAGCTTCTTTCGCGATCAGAAGGTGGTCGATCTGGTCATTCAGAAGATGCCGGTGTCGATCTCGCTCGGTCTGTGGACCACGCTTCTGGTCTATCTCATCTCGATCCCGCTCGGCATCGCCAAGGCGGTGCGCGACGGGTCGCGCTTCGACGTGTGGACCAGCGGCATCGTCATCGTCGGCTATGCGATCCCCAACTTCCTGTTCGCGGTGCTGTTGATCGTCCTGTTTGCCGGCGGCAGCTACTTCGACTGGTTCCCGCTGCGCGGACTGGTTTCGGAGAACTGGTCGGAGCTGCCGTGGCCGCAGAAGGTCCTCGATTATCTGTGGCACATGACCCTGCCGGTCCTGTCGATGGTGATCGGCGGCTTTGCCGGCCTGACCATGCTGACCAAGAACTCGTTTCTGGATCAGATCAACCAGCAGTATGTCGTCACCGCCCGGGCCAAGGGCCTGAGCCAGCACCGCGTGCTCTATGGCCACGTATTCCGCAACGCGATGCTGATCGTCATCGCCGGCTTCCCGGGCGCCTTCATCAGCATCCTGTTCACCGGCGCGCTTCTGATCGAAGTGATCTTCTCGCTCGACGGGCTCGGCCTTCTCGGCTTCGAAGCGGCGATCAACCGCGACTATCCGGTGATGTTCGCAACCCTTTATTTCTTCTCGCTGCTGGGGCTGCTGATGAACCTGGTCGGCGACATCACCTATACCATCGTCGATCCACGCATCACCTTCGAGGCCCTGGAACGATAAAAAAAGACGGGACAGAGGGACAGCAGAGAGAACCGCCGTGAGCGTTGCAGTTGCACACGATCGCTTTCTGGGCTTTGCGATTTCGCCGATCACCCGCCGGCGTTTGCGCAACTTTCGCGCCAACCGGCGCGGGTTCTGGTCGCTGTGGATCTTTCTCGCCATGTTTCTGATCAGCCTGTTCGCCGAATTCGTCGCCAACGACAGGCCCATCATCGTGGTCTATGACGGGGCCGTCTACATGCCGATCTTCAAGGCCTATCCGGAAACGACCTTCGGCGGCACCTTCGAGACCGAAGCCGATTACCGCGATCCCTTCGTCGCCGATCTGATTGCGCGCCGCGGATGGATGGTATGGCCGCCGATACGGTTTCACTATCGTACCGTGGACTGGGACCTGCCACAGCCGGCACCATCGCCGCCCGATGCCGAACACTGGCTGGGAACCGACGATCAGGCCCGCGACGTGGTGGCGCGGCTGATCTACGGCTTCCGGATTTCGATCCTGTTCGGTCTGGTGCTGACGTTCTTCAGCACCATCATCGGTGTTACCGCCGGCGCGGTTCAGGGTTATTTCGGCGGCTGGATCGACCTTCTGTTCCAGCGCTTCATCGAAATCTGGTCCGGCATGCCGGTTCTCTATCTGCTGATCATTCTGGCCAGCGTAGTCGAACCCAATTTCTGGTGGCTGCTCGGCATCATGCTGCTGTTCAGCTGGATGAGCCTGGTCGGCGTGGTGCGGGCCGAATTTCTGCGCGTGCGCAACTTCGACTACGTCCGCGCGGCGCGCGCGCTCGGCGTTCCCGATCCGGTGATCATGTTCCGCCACGTTCTGCCCAACGCCATGGTTGCGACGCTGACGTTTCTGCCGTTCGTCCTGTCGGGCTCGATCACGACGCTGACCGCGCTCGACTTCATCGGCTTCGGGTTGCCGCCGGGATCGGCTTCGCTGGGCGAACTGCTGGCCCAGGGCAAGGCCAATCTTCAGGCGCCGTGGCTGGCGCTTACGGGATTTTTCACCATTGCCCTGATGCTCAGCCTGCTGGTCTTCATCGGCGAGGCGGTGCGCGATGCCTTCGATCCGCGCAAACTGTTCGCCGGCACGCCGCCCCCGGCCGAACGCGCCGCCGGCGGCATGCCCCCGACGTCGACGCCGACACCGGCACAGGAGCGTGCGCGATGAACGCCGCCGAAACCCTGCTCAGCGTGCGCGATCTTAGCGTGCGTTTCGAGATGCCGGGCAATCCGGTTGATGCCGTGCGGGGAGTGAGCTTCGATATCGAGAAGGGCGAAACCCTGGCCCTGGTCGGCGAATCGGGCTCGGGCAAATCGGTCACCGCGCTGTCTATCATGCAGCTTCTGCCCTATCCCCTGGCTCGCCACCCGGGCGGGTCGATCCGTTTCAAGGGCCGCGAGCTGATCGGCGCTCCCGAACCGGTGATGCGCGCCGTGCGCGGCAACGACATCGCGATGATATTCCAGGAGCCGATGACCTCGCTCAACCCGCTCCACACCGTGGAGAAGCAGATCAACGAAACCCTGATCCTGCACAAGGGCCTGAGCCGGACCGAGGCGCGCACGCGTACGCTGGAACTGCTCAAGCTGGTCGGCATTCCCGACGCCGCCAAGCGCCTCGGTGCCTATCCGCACGAGTTGTCGGGCGGCCAGCGGCAGCGGGTGATGATCGCCATGGCGCTGGCCAACGAGCCCGACCTGCTGATCGCCGACGAGCCGACGACCGCGCTCGACGTCACCATCCAGGCCCAGATCCTGAAACTGCTGAAGGACCTTCAGGCCCGCTTCGGGATGGCCCTGCTGCTGATCACCCACGATCTGGGCATCGTGCGCAAGGTGGCCGATCGGGTGTGCGTGATGACCGACGGCGAAATCGTCGAACAGGGGGCCACACACGACATCTTCACCCGCCCCCGGCATCCCTATACCCGGCGCCTGCTGGCGGCCGAGCCCAAGGGCGAGCCGCCGCAGGGCGACCCGCGTGCGCCGGAGGTTCTGAACGGGCGCGACATCAAGGTCTATTTTCCGATCAAGAAAGGCATCCTGAAACGCACGGTCGACTACGTGCGCGCCGTCGACGGCATCTCGCTTTGCGTGCGCGAAGGGCAGACCGTGGGCGTCGTCGGCGAAAGCGGATCGGGCAAGACGACGCTGGGGCTGGCGCTGCTGCGTCTGGTGTCGTGCAACGGCGAAATCCGTTTCGGCGACCGGGCCATCCAGACGCTGAAGTCGAAGGCGCTGCGGCCGCTGCGGCGCGAGATGCAGATCGTGTTTCAGGATCCCTTCGGCAGTCTCAGCCCCCGCCTGTCGGTCGGTCAGATCGTCGAAGAGGGACTGAAAGTGCACCGGTTGGGCGAGTCCGCTGCGGCGCGTGAAGCGATGATCATCGAAGCCCTGCGCGAAGTCGGCCTCGATCCGGAAAGCCGTCACCGCTACCCGCACGAGTTTTCCGGCGGCCAGCGCCAGCGCATCGCGATCGCCCGGGCCATGGTTCTCAAACCCCGGTTCCTGGTCCTGGACGAGCCGACCTCGGCCCTCGACATGTCGGTGCAGGCACAGATCGTCGATCTGCTGCGCGCCTTGCAGATCCGGCACCGGCTGGCCTATCTGTTCATCAGTCACGACCTCAAGGTCGTACGCGCCCTGGCCAGCGAGGTTCTGGTCATGCGCAACGGCAGGGTGGTCGAATCCGGCCCCGCGCAACGCATCTTCGAAGCCCCGGAACATCCCTATACCCGGGCGCTGATGAAGGCGGCCTTCGACTTGGAGGTGGTCGAGGATGACGTCGTGCGGACGTAAGGACACGGCACCGGCGGCGCCCCGGAGAAAATCGTGACAACCGCGAAGGAACGCAATCCGTGGCCCTGATTCTCAAGACCGATATCGAACGCGGCGATTCGTGGTACCGAGCCTTCCGCACCCTGATGCCGGAGCTGGAACTGCGCGAGTGGGACCAACCGGGCAACCCCGAAGACATCGAATACGCCCTGATCTGGGCGCCGCCGCGCGGCGCCTTGCGGAGGTTTCCCAATCTGAGAGCGATCTTCTCCATCGGCGCCGGGATCGACCACCTGGCGTCCGATCCCGATCTGCCCCCGGGTGTGCCGGTGGTGCGCATGGTCGAACCGGGCCTGACCGCCGGCATGAGCGAATTCGTGGTCATGAGCGTGCTCTATCACCACCGCTTCATGATCGAATACGCCCAGCAGCAGCGCGCCCACGTATGGCGCGAAATCGAGCAGATTCCGGCCCGCCGTCGCCGCGTCGGCATCATGGGGCTGGGCGTGCTCGGCGGCGATGCGGCCGACAAGCTGTGCGGTTTTGGATTCGACGTCGCCGGCTGGAGCCGCAGCGCCAAGACGCGCCCCGGTGTGACGTCGTTTCATGGCCCGGGCGGGCTGGTCCCGTTTCTCAACCGCACCGACATCCTGGTCTGCCTGCTGCCGCTGACCGCACAGACCGAAGACATCCTCAACGCCGAAACACTGGCCGCCCTGCCCCGGGGTGCAGCCGTGATCAGCGTCGGGCGCGGGCGCCAGGTGGTCGAAGAAGATCTGCTGGCCGCCCTCGATTCCGACCATCTGTCGGGAGCGACCCTGGATGTCTTCCGTACCGAACCGCTGCCCCCCGACAGCCCGTTCTGGGATCATCCCAAGGTCGTGGTGACACCGCACATCGCCAGCATGACCATCGCCGAGACGGCGGCCGAGGCGGTGGTCGAGAACATCCGCCGCATCGAGGCCGGGCAGCCGCCGCTGCACGTCGTCGACCTCGCCCGCGGCTACTGAAGCCGCACGACCGGCCGGCTCGCACCCCGACCCGGGACGGATCACCCGGCGGCCGTATCGGTGGGGATGTCGGCGGCGGTCCTTGCCACCAGTTCGGCGAATTCGCGCAGGAAGACGGCGCCCTTGACCGTGCGCTGAACGAGGATGTTGCGTTTGTCCGCCTCGTCGCGCTTGCGGCGCACGAAATCGAGCCTGCCGAGGCGATCAAGAGCGCGGGTGACCGCCGGCTTGGACATGTTGAGCGTCGCCGCAAGGCCGCGCACCGTGTGCGGCGGCGGGCTCAGATAGACGTGCAGAAGCAGGGCCTGCTGGCGCGTCGTCAGATCGGGCAGATCGCCCCGCAGCCCGGCGACGAGAACACCATGCCACAAGGCGAGCCCAGAATTTTCCGACAGCTTCACCGCCACACCGAAGGTACCGTTCCGGTTCCGCAACAAAGCCTAGTGTGCCGGATCGGATCGCGCAAGCGTGGCGGTGGCACCGTTCTTCCCAAAGGGCGCGCGGTGCGGAGTCAGCGCACCATCAGGCACGCGCATTTGGCCAGGCTCATCACCTTGTGCGAGACGCTGCCCAGAAGCAGGCCGGTGATATCGCCAAGACCGCGACTGCCGAGCACGATCAGGTCGACGCCATTGCGTTCCGCATACGCCACGATGGTGCGCGCCGCCGGCCCGGTGCGCACCTCGGTGCGGGCGTTCGGCACGCCATGTTCGATCGCCTGTTCCTTGGCTTCGGAAAGGACCCGGTCGGTCATTTCATCGAGCACGTACTGCGGCGACCCGGTCAGGTGCTCGATCTCCATGTAGTGCCGGATCTCGTCGGTCAGTTGCAATTCCTTGGTCACGGTCAGAAAGGTGAGGGCGGAACCCAACCGCGCCGCCAGTTCGCTGGCCGTGATCGCGGCCTTCAAGGCGTGCTCGGATCCGTCGACGGCGCAAAGGATGTGCTTGAACATCGAGGCCTCCCGCTTCGGCAAAGAGTGCCGGGATCAGTTTCCCCGGTTCTCCAGTGTAACCGTTTGCGGGCCAGCGACTAATCGCCAAGCGACATTCACCTCCGTCT
>RFLL01000097.1 GCA_003693905.1 Alphaproteobacteria bacterium | reverse complement strand
TCGGCAGCAGGCTGTAGGCGATCGGCGAGAACCGCGGCGAGCGGCGCCTTGGCGAAGACGTCGAGGGCGCTGTCGGGCGTGCAGTTGACGACTGCAATACCGGCCTCGTCGAGCGCACGGGCCAGACCGTCGAAGTGGGGCAGAAAGACATCGCGGTATATGGCCGGCCGTGTCGGCCACTCCTCATGATCGCCGAACCAGTGGGTCCGCCCGTCGGCGGACGGTTTCATGTCGTAGCCGAGCAGAACGACCCGCGCGGCGCCCAGATGAACGGCCAGGTTGATCGCCTGATAGCCGCCGTTGCGCCCGGTGCGCAGACCGCCGGGCGCACGCTCGAACCCTTCGATGCCGGTGTTTTCCAGAACCTTGATCTCGGGCCACGGAAGCGGGGCGCCGTGGCCGTTCGCGATCGTCACCTTGAGGCCACGGAAAGCCGGCACTCCGGTGTGCTTGCGCCACCACCGCCAGTCGGCGGCGTAGAGAACGTCCGCCCACGGCGCCAGGCGCCAGCTATCGTTGACGACAATGACCGGCCAGCGTCCACGCACGCGCGCAAGCTGCGGGGCGGCAAGGCTCGGCCCCGAGGCGGCACACACGATCGTGGCGCCGGGCCAGCGACGCGGCACCGACCACCGCGATGCCGGCATCTTTCAAGACGTCGCCTGCGGCTTCTGCGTGAGAGCGCGGAACCGCTGCACGCCGTGTCGGGTCAACCCATCGGGGTCGCGCATCGTTGCGGCAAAGACGAGCTGCAACAGAACCAGGGTATGGTCGGTCAGGCTCAAGGCGGCGGCGTCGAGCACATCCGTCACCGTCGCCATGATGTCTTTCGTCTCCTTGAAACCGCGATAGCGCGACCAGGTGTGCAGGCTCAGCGTCATCGCCATGCCGTCCTCGTTCTTGGTATCGAAGGGAACCGCCGTCGTCTCGCCGATCACGACATAGGGAAAGAGCGCATCCGGCGGGACGTGATCGAAGACCCGCGGCGGGTCGCCCAGCAGAGCCTTCAGGGCCACGGCACCACTCAGCGCGTTATGGACCGCCTGTTGCAGCGGCCATTGGGAATCGGCGCTCAATCTAACCTCCCGGGATTGTCACAGGCCATCACGTGCGACGCCCCGGGCTCAGCGCGCGGCGTACGGCATCGGCCATGCGTCGTGCGACGCCCGGTGCTACCGTTGCGAACGCCGGCGACAGCCACGGTCGCGGCGCGATCCGGCGGGTGCCCAGCTCCAGATAGAGGCCGTAGGCGAGATCGGTTCCGATTTCGGCCGCCGGGTCGCCGGTGCGCGAATGCATGACCATGCGCACGCTGTTGCGCAGGCGGCCGCTGAGGCGATGCGGCGCTTCACCCGGCGCCGACGGACGGCCGTCGAGGGCGGGCACGGACAGGCGCGCCTGCGCTGCGGCACGCACATCGTCCGCGGCACACGCCACCGTGTCCGCGACTGCTTTTTCGACCGCGCGCAGACGCCGACGCCGCGTGCGCCCCAGCCGGCCCTGGGCATCGAAGCGCGCCACGATCGTGATCACGTCGCCACCCCTTCCTCGCATATCAGAACCAGCCGACGACGGCGCTCATCGGGATCGATCACGGCGCGAATGTTGAGCACCCGTGTACCGAGACGAACCCGCATGTCGGGGGTGATGCCGGACCGGTAGCGGATCGTGATGCGATGGCCGAGGCGCCCTTCGAGGCGCATCGCCTGCACCGGTTCGCGTCCGCCGAGCGGCGCAATGCGGCCCCAGACGGTGGCGACATCCCGCCAGACCAGCGTGCGACCGCCGCCACCATCATGCGCGGTCACGGCGCTTTGAATGACGACCCGCCGCCGCAGGGTGCCGACGGCCGTCTCCTCGCCGGTCATCGCTACAGCCTCGGCACGATGAACGGCCGCCACAATGCCGCCGCGCCCGAGGCCCGGGCGGCATCAACGCCCGCCGTCGGCACCACCGCGTCGCCACGGTGCTCGAAGATCCAGGTGACGAAGCGCAGAATGCCGTCGCGCAGCGGCGCCGGTACATCGCCCGGGGCATCGCCGTAGCCGGCGACGAAGCGGATCTCGATCCCGGCGCCGCGACGGCCGGGGTGTGGAAAGGCCCGTCCCGCGTGCGCAATCAGACGGCCCGGCACGGCGGCCGTATCGACGACATAGTTGCTCGCCGACCAGACGGTCTGCGTGCCCGCCTCGTCGATCGTCCTGACATCCACGACCGATTGCAACGGCGGGCGCGGCAACGTGACAACGCCGGTGTCCTCGTCCGGCCAGCGATCGCGCACCAGCGTCCAGGTCCGGGTCATCAGGGCGCGGCGGGTGAAGGCCTCGCACGCGTCCGTCGCCACACGCACCATGCCCAGAAGCAGCGCGTCCTCCAGCACCTGATCGTCGTCCAGGCGCAGATGCGCCCGGACCTCGCCCAGTGCGACCGGCAGCGCCGCCGGCGGCACCTCGAGGCGAAGTTTCAACGGTTCTCGCATCGCAGAATCCAGCTTCGTTCAGCTGTGCGGCCGAGCGCCGTGGTGACACGGTTGGTCAGGCGGTAGACCTGCCCCATCTGGGCGGCCGACACGAACACGGTGGTCACGGCTCCGCTGCGGCTGTCGTTCGCCAGACCCGGGCCGGCCGGGACGATCGACCACGTGCTGGTCGCGATATCGTCGCCCGGGCTGCCGCTGTCGGCCAGGAAGGCGGACCAATCGCACGCAAAATCGAGCGTCTCGTCCGGGTCGATCAATCGGTAGGGCATCAGGGATACAGATCCTGTCTGGTCATGATGAGGCGCACCGTCGTCCCGTCGTCGTGGACGTAGCACCGCACCCCGTCGATCTCGCCGAACAGCCATTGCACACGGCAGGCGTGGCGCGTGCCCGCGCGCTTGATGGCAATGCGCTTGCGCAGGCGGCTCGGCCCGTCGGGGCGAACCGTCAGGCTGACATGGCCGTTGCTCGCGTGCTGCTCGGCATTGTCGGCGCCGACGATTTCAAACTCGCCGGCGGCGCCGGATGCGGGGACATGACGGGATGACACGGGATCAGATTTCGTCATAAGCGAACGTCAGTGTCTCGGCGCCGAGCACGCCCTGGGCGGTGCCCGGCTCCACCTCCATCACGAGAACCAGGAAGTCGCCGATCGCCTCGGACGGGGACCCGTCGCTGAACGGCCCGGCGTTGATGCCGTCGAGGTCGATGGGGC
>RFLL01000096.1 GCA_003693905.1 Alphaproteobacteria bacterium | reverse complement strand
GGACGGCAACGGTCGCTGGGCCAAGGCGCGCGGTTTGCCGCGGGCGGCCGGGCACCGTGCCGGAGCCGAGGCGGTGCGCCGGACCATAACTGCGGCGGTGGAGCTCGGCGTTTCCTACCTCACCCTTTACGGTTTCTCGTCGGAAAACTGGAATCGGCCGGCGCGCGAGGTCGAGGACCTGATGGGCCTGTTGCGCTGGCATCTGAAGGCGCAGATTGCCGAATTGCACGAGGAGGGCGTGCGCCTGCGGGTCATCGGCGATCGCTCGCGTCTGCCCAAGGATATCATTCGCCTGATCTGCGACGCCGAAAAGCGCACCGAGGCGGGCCGGCGCCTCCACCTTACGATGGCGATCAGCTATGGCGGACGTCAGGACATCGTTCATGCGGCTCAGACCCTGGCCCGGGCGGTCGCGGCCGGGGAACTGGATCCCGAGGCCATTGACGAGACGCGCTTCGCCGCCGCCCTGTCGACGGCGGGAATCCCCGATCCGGATCTGATCATCCGCACCAGCGGCGAAATGCGGATCAGCAACTTCCTGCTCTGGCAGTCGGCGTACAGTGAGCTTCTGTTCGTCGACAAGCTGTGGCCGGATTTCGTCAAGGACGATCTGGCGGCCGCGATCCAGGATTATCTGGGCCGCGAGCGACGCTATGGCGCCGTTGCCGGTTCCGGCTGACTGGCGCGGGCTCGGCGCCCGCATCGCCTCGGCCGTCATTCTGGCGCCGCCGGTCGTGGCCGCGCTCTATGTCGGAACACCCTACAGCGATATCCTGATCACGGCCGTTGCAACGATCGCCGCCTGGGAATGGGCGCGGTTGTGCCGGGCCGGTAAAAGTGACAGCACCACGACGGCGCTGATCGTCACCGTGGTCGCAGCGGCGGTGATGGCCTCCTTCGGCGCCTATGATCTTGGCGCCTGGATCATCGCCCTCGGAGGCATGGCGACCCTGTTTCTGGGCAGTCGCGAAGATCCGGCGCGGGCGCCATGGCTGGCCGCCGGGGCGGTCTATCTGGGCACGGCATGCATGGCCCTGCTGTGGCTGCGTGCCGATCCGCTTCACGGGCGCGCCATCGTGTTCTGGCTGCTGTTCGTGGTCTGGGCGACCGATATCGGCGCCTATGCGGCCGGGCGCCTGATCGGCGGGCCGCGTCTGGCGCCGTCCTTCAGCCCGAAGAAGACCTGGGCCGGTCTGATCGGCGGTGCCGTCGCTGCCGCCGCTGTCGGGCTGGTCACGGCTGCGGTGCTGGACGGAGAACCGCTGAGCTGGGCCGGGCTCAGCGCCGCTCTTGCGCTTGTTGGTCAGGTGGGCGATCTTTTCGAATCGGCCTTGAAGCGCCACTTCGGTGCCAAGGATTCAGGGGCCCTGATCCCCGGGCATGGCGGTGTGCTCGACCGCATCGACGGCCTTCTCGCGGTCTCGCTGGTAGTGGCCGGATTGACCTGGGGACGCGGGATTTTCGACTGACGAAGGCCGGTCACGAAGACCGGTCCAATGAAACCCATTTCAACAGGGGCCGGTTGGGGGATGCGCTGAACGATGACCTGGGCACAGCAACGGCCGGCTGCAAAGGCGGCACCGCGACGGGTCACGATTCTGGGATCGACGGGATCGGTCGGGTGCAGCACGCTCGATCTGATCGGCCGCACCCCCGAAGCCTTCAAGGTCGTAGCCTTGTCCGCCAACGGCAGCGTGGCGCGCCTGGCTGCTCAGGCTAGGCAGGTCGGCGCCGAAATCGCCGTCGTTGCCGACGAGCGACAGTATGGCGCTCTCAAGGAGGCTCTGTCAGGCAGCGGCATCGAGGCCGCGGCGGGCGCAGCGGCGTTGTGCGAGGCAGCGGCGCGTCCGGTCGACTGGGTGATGGCGGCAATCGTCGGTGCCGCCGGATTGGCCCCCACCCTGGCCGCGGTCCGCCAGGGGGCGATCGTGGCCCTAGCCAACAAGGAAGCCCTGGTCTGTGCCGGTGCGCTGGTAACCGCCGAAGTGGCCCGGTGCGGCGCCACCCTGCTGCCGGTTGATTCGGAACACAATGCGATCTTCCAGGTTCTCGATTTCGATCGCCTCGACAGCGTCGAGCGGATCATTCTGACGGCTTCGGGCGGACCGTTCCGCGCCATGGCGCGCAGCGAAATGGCATCGGTCACGCCGGAGCAGGCGGTCGCCCATCCCAACTGGGACATGGGGGCCAAGATTTCGGTCGATTCGGCGACGATGATGAACAAGGGCCTGGAACTGATCGAGGCGCATCACCTGTTCGGTCTGCCCGACACGCGCATTGAAATTCTGGTTCATCCGCAATCGGTCGTGCACTCCATGGTCGCGTATGTCGATGGTTCTGTTCTGGCCCAGATGGGCCTGCCAGACATGCGCACGCCCATCGCCTATACCTTGGCCTGGCCGGCGCGCATGGCGACGCCGGTGGAGCGGCTGGATCTGGCCAGGATCGGCCAGTTGACCTTCGAGGCCCCGGATCCGGACCGGTTCCCCGCCCTGCGTCTGGCCCGGGCCGCCCTTCAGGCGGGCGGCATCGCCCCGACGGTGCTCAACGCGGCCAACGAGATCGCCGTGCAGGGGTTTCTCGACCGGCGGATCGGCTTTCTCGATATCGCCGCGGTCGTGGAAGAGACGTTGGAGCGCCTGGGCGCGCGGGTGCCAAGTGATCTGGCGGATATCCTCGAAGCGGATTGTACGGCCCGGGCCGTGGCGACCTCTTTGCTCTCCTGAGGTCGCAATAAATAACCGTAACGCTCTATTCGACAACAAAGTTGAGACGTATCCGGATGGTCGTCTCAGGCCCGATTCGGCCTTGTTCGCGGCCGGGCATAGCGGGTAG
>RFLL01000095.1 GCA_003693905.1 Alphaproteobacteria bacterium | reverse complement strand
CGGCTCTGGTGGTGATCGGGCTCGCGGCTCCGACACCGGTCTTGGCGGCCCCCATGGCGGAGGGGTTGCCGGGAACAGCGATTCTTGCCCTGGCCGGGCTCGGCGTCGTTGCGTTCGTGTGCGTGGTCATTGCCGCCGTGCTGGCGCTGCTGAGTCTGCGCCGTGCCTATGCCTTGCAGCGCGACATGGGCAGTGCCGTTCCGCAGCCGCGTCAGGTCGTCGCCCCCGACGGGCGCACCCTCTTTGCCAACGAGGCGTTCTACGAGTTCTTCGGTCATGTCGACCGTCCGACGCCGCTGCTTCTGGCCGAGGAAATCGGCGGCGACGAGGACGCGCGCGAGCAGCTCGAACGTCTGGCCGCCAATGCCGCCAGTGGCACTGCGGGCTATGTCGAGTTGCGGGTACGACCGCGCGACGATCCCCAAGGGCCGCCCGAATGGCGCTATGTCGCCGCCTATCCGCTGCCGGGGCGTCCCGGTACGGTCCTGTGGGTGGTCAACGACATCACCCTGCGTCGCCAGATGGAGCAGATCATCCAGGAGGACCACGAGCGCTTCGTCGACCTTCTGGAATATGCGCCGATCGGATTCTATTCGGTCGACGAACACGGCCGTTTTCTGTTCGCCAATCGGACCCTGTGCGACTGGCTCGGCCTTTCCTACGAAGATCTCGACAACGGCATGATCGGTCTGCACGATGTCCTGGACACGCCGGTTCCGGCCGATGCGCCACCGTATCACCCTTTCGCCGAACCCGATGCGACCCGCGGCGAGGTGGCGTTCAAGGATGCCGAGGGCGGCAGTTTCCGGGCTTCGATCAGTCAGGATCTGGTCCGCAGCGACGACGGCCGAGTGGTGCGCACGCGCTCGGTTGTGCGCAACCTGTCGCGCGAACGCGCCGTGGCCGAGGCGCTGGAGCGCTCCGTCCAGCGCTTCGAGCGTTTCTTCGTCGAAGCCCCGGTGGGAATCGTGCTTCTTGATGCCGAGGCACGTCTCAGCGAAGCCAACAAGGCGTTTGCGGCGCTGATCGGCAAGCCGGTTGCGGCCCTTGCCGGGCACTCTCTGTTCGACCTCGTTCACGAGGAGGATCGCGAGCGTCTGCGCAGCGCCCTGGAGCGCGCGGCACAGGCCGAGGCCGGCGCCGAAGGACCGGCGCCGGGTCCGGTCGAGGCACGTCTGGCCGGACATACCGAAGCCGTGTGCGACATCTATGTGAGCCGCATGACCCTGGTTGACGGGGCGACGGACGGCTTCATCGCCCACTTCATCGACACCACCGAACGCAAAAACCTGGAGGTTCAGTTCGCCCAGTCACAGAAGATCCAGGCGGTCGGTCAGCTTGCCGGTGGCATCGCGCATGATTTCAACAATCTGCTGACGGCGATGATCGGGTTTTCCGATCTTCTTCTTCTGCGCCACCGACCCGGCGACCAGTCGTTCGCCGACATCATGCAGATCAAGCAGAACGCCAATCGCGCCGCCAACCTGGTACGTCAGTTGCTGGCATTTTCACGCCAGCAGACGTTGCAGCCGAAGGTGCTCGACGTCACCGATACCCTGGCCGAGCTGTCGCACCTGCTGCGGCGTCTGATCGGCGAGAACATCGAGCTCAAGATGATTCACGGTCGCGATCTGAGCACGGTGCGCGCCGATCAGGGACAGCTCGAACAGGTCATCGTCAACCTGGCGGTCAATGCCCGCGACGCCATGGCCGAAGGCGGGACGCTGACCATCCGCACCTACAACACGACGACCCGGCACGAGAAGAAGCGCCGCGGCGAAGTCATGCCGCCCGGCGACTATGTGGTGATCGAGGTCAGCGACACCGGCTGCGGCATTGCTAAGGAGCATCTCGATCGCATCTTCGATCCGTTCTTTTCGACCAAGGAGGTCGGTGCGGGCACCGGCCTCGGTCTGTCGACGGTCTATGGCATCGTCAAGCAGACCGGCGGTTTCGTGTACGTCGACAGCCGGGTCGGAGAGGGGGCCACGTTCACGATCTATCTGCCGCAATATGAGGCCGATACGGCCGCCGGCACTGCCGGTGCGGCAGAAGACGCGACCGCCAAAGGCGGGCGTGATCTCAGCGGCATGGGGACGATTCTGCTGGTCGAAGACGAGGACGCGGTGCGCTCGTTCGGGGCGCGGGCGCTGCGCAACAAGGGTTATGAAGTGCTCGAGGCGCGCTCCGGCGAATCGGCGATGGATCTCTTGCGCGAACGCGGCGCCGAGATCGACCTGCTGATCACCGACGTCGTCATGCCGCGGATCGACGGACCGACCCTGGTTCGCCATGTGCGCGCGCACCATCCCGATCTCAAGGTCATCTTCATCTCGGGCTATACCGAAGACGCCTTCCGCAAGAAGCTGGGCGAAGACGAAGGCATCCTGTTCCTGGCCAAGCCGTTCAGCCTCAAGCAGCTCGCCGCCAAGGTGAAAGAGGTGCTGGGCGAGCGCGCGGTGGTGGTGACGGGGGCGCCGGCGGCCGCCACTGCGGCGGACTCCTCCGTCTCGGGGAATGCGAGCGGCGGTCCGTCCCGTCGTCACTCGACGGCAGGTCGGGACCACGACCGGGGCCGGGGCCAGGAGCAGGGCGGGGGCGCGGGGACGCGCGGCGCAACGGTGCTGCGCGCGGGACCGAAACCCGGAGGCTGAGCCGACGCTTCGGCGTTTTTGCCGCCGGTCCTTCCGGTGCCTGTGGTTCTGTCCCTTCGGCACCGTTTTCCGCACTCTTCCGGAGTTTCTCTCTCGATGTTCTCTTTTTGTGCCAGATTGCGCTTGCCGGAAGAGAACAAAAGGCGTACAAATGGCTGCATTGCAGATACCTGACCCCGTGTGGGATAAGGAAGGGGACGAGCGATGTCGCAGAACGTATTGCGTCTGGTCGAGAGGGATTCCGTGGACAAACAGAAGGCGTTGCAGGCCGCGCTGGGACAGATCGAGCGCGCTTTCGGCAAGGGATCGGTGATGCGCTTGGGCGAACGGCCGGTGGTCGAGACCGAGGTCGTGCCCAGTGGTTCCTTGGGGCTCGACATCGCGCTCGGCATCGGTGGTCTGCCGCGTGGCCGGGTGGTCGAGATCTATGGTCCCGAAAGCTCGGGCAAGACGACGCTGGCGCTGCACGTCATTGCCGAAGCCCAGAAGCAGGGCGGCACCTGTGCCTTCGTCGATGCCGAACACGCTCTCGATCCGGCCTATGCGGCCAAACTCGGGGTCGATGTCGGCGAGCTTCTGATTTCCCAGCCCGACACCGGCGAGCAGGCGCTGGAAATCGCCGACACCTTGGTGCGCTCGGGGGCGCTCGACGTTCTGGTCATCGATTCCGTCGCCGCGCTGGTGCCGCGGGCCGAGCTCGAAGGCGAGATG
>RFLL01000094.1 GCA_003693905.1 Alphaproteobacteria bacterium | reverse complement strand
CCGCTGAGGGTGGCCAGGCGCACCGCCAGCCCCTGCGCGCCCGCCGTCCCCCGGGCGGGTACCGCGGGCTCAACCGCCATGGCCGTCGGTCGTGCCGGTCGGGGTACGCGGCGGCAGGTTGCGCACCCGCAGGCGCTTGACCCGGCGCGGATCGGCCTCCAGCACCTCGAAGGAAATGCCGGTTGCCGGATGCACGATCAGCTCGCCGCGGGTCGGCACCCGTTCCGCAAGATAGGAGACCAGCCCGCCGAGGGTGTCGATATCCTCCTCGCGTTCCTCGGCGCTCAGAACCGGCCCGACCCGGGCCTCGAATTCCTCGATCGTGGCCCGCGCATCGGCGATCAGCGACCCGTCGGGGCGCTCGATCAGCTTGGGACCGGTATCGACATCGTGCTCGTCCTCGATCTCGCCGACGATCTGCTCGACCAGGTCCTCGATGGTGATCAGACCGTCGATGCCGCCGAATTCGTCGACCACCAGCGCCATGTGCACCCGCGACAGTCGCATCTCCAGCAGCAGGTCGAGCGCGCGCATCGACGGAGCGACAATGGATACATCGCGCAGAATACGCGTCAGCTCGAACGGGGCCCTAGTCCGCGTGTAGGGCAGGATGTCCTTGATGTGAACCAGACCGATGACATCATCGAGATTGTCGCGATAGACCGGCAGGCGCGAATGGCCGGCGCGGCTCATGGTCTCGATCACCTCGTCGAGGCCGGCTCCGATTTCGACCGATACGATATCGGCGCGCGGCACCATCAGATCGTAGGCGGTGAGATGCCGCAGTTTCAGGATGTTGGTCAGCAGCAGCTTCTCATGGCTGCCGATGGCCGGCGCCTCTTCGTCGGGCGCGGCTTCCTCGATCTCGCCGATGATCTCTTCGATCGTATCGCGCAACGGCGATTCGTCGTTCTTCGACCGGAACAGGCCGCGCAACCGCCGCCACACGGCCTCCCAAGAGTGCGCGGCGGTGCCATTGCCGAGTGTGTTGTTGTTGCCGTTGCGTGCCGCCGGGCGAGCGAATCGGGACGCTTCGCTCATGACAGGGCTCCCGTGGTTTCGTCTTCCCCGCCTGGTGTCGCGGCCGCAGGCGCATAAGGGTCGGGCACCTCGAGAGCGCTCAGAATCCGCACCTCCAGGGCTTCCATGAGGGCGGCGGCAGCGTCGCTTTCGTGATCGTAGCCGAGCAGGTGCAGGACGCCGTGGACAATCAGGTGGGCCACGTGATCGCCGAGCGGCTTGGCCTGCCCGGCGGCTTCGCGGGCAACCGTTTCGAGTGCGAGAACGACGTCGCCGAGCAGCACCGGGGCCTCATCCGTCCCCTCGTCGCCAGCGGGAAAGGAAAGCACATTGGTCGGCGCATCGCGGCCGCGGTAGCGGCGGTTGAGATCGCGCACCCGCGCATCATCGCTCAGAAGGACGCTGATTTCGACGCCAGCACCCCACCTGGCCGCCGGCTCGTGCTGTGCGGCCACCGCCGCCAGCACCGCGGCCCGGACCGCGCGGCGCACCAAGGCTTCGACATCGGGCACACGGGCACGCCATCCCGGCGCTTCGACAGTGATCGCCACCGCGATAGAGGGGAGACGTGATCGGCTTTGGCTACTGTCCGGGTCGTCGTTCATCGTCGCTGTTGCGGCTCCGGCATTCTCAGGTGGCCCGGGATCCCGGACCCGGTTTCGGGCCACCGGCAGAGCCCTTGCCGCCATTCTCGCGCGCCTCGTAAGCGCGCACGATCCGTGTCACCAGGGAATGGCGCATGACATCGACGTTGGTGAAGCGCACGAAGGCCACGTTGTCCATCCGGGTCAGAAGGTCGACCGCATCCTGGAGGCCGGAGGGCTGACCGGCCGGCAGATCGACCTGGGACAGATCCCCGGTGACGGCCATGCGGCTATTCTCGCCCAGGCGCGTTAAGAACATCTTCATCTGGACCGGGGTCGTGTTCTGGGCTTCGTCGAGAATGACGAACGCGTTGCTCAGCGTGCGCCCGCGCATGAAGGCCAGCGGCGCGACCTCGATCTCGCCGTTCGACAGACGGCTCATCACCTGCTGCGCCGGAAGCATGTCATAGAGGGCATCGTAGAGGGGGCGCAGATAGGGGTCCACCTTCTCGCGCAGATCGCCGGGCAGGAAGCCGAGGCGTTCGCCCGCCTCGACCGCCGGGCGCGACAGGATGATGCGATCGACCCGCCCTTCCATCATCAACGACACCGCCATGGCCACCGCCAGATAGGTCTTGCCGGTCCCCGCCGGGCCGATGGCGAACACCAGCTCGTGCGTGTTCAGAGCCCGGATGTAGGCCGCCTGATTGGGCGAGCGCGGTGTCACGTGACGTTTGCGAGTGCGGATCACGAGCTCGTCGGCATGAATGTCGCCGACCCCCGCACCGGCATCGGCAGAGCCGTCGGTGCCGGGCATCTGGCGCGCCATGCGCACCGCCGCATCGACCTCGCTTTCGTCGACATCGAGCCCCTTGCGCAGGCGCTCGTACAGGGCGGTAAGAGCGCGATCGGCAACCTCCACCGCCTCCGGCGGGCCGGAGATGGCCAGGCGATTCCCGCGCGAGGCCAGATGCACGCCGAGCTGATGCTCGACTCGCGACAGGTTCTGGTCATGCTCGCCGTAGAGCAGCGGCAACAGGGTGTTGTCGTCGAACTGAAGCAGCACCGGCGCCGGATCGCGGCCGGTGGGACGGCGACGTTTGGGGCGTGAGGTCATGTTCATTGCGTGTTCACGCGCGAAGCATGTTCATGGGGCATGCTGATGGTGGGGATCGAATTCATGCATGGATCGAATCCGCCGCCGGGATCTGCCGCCCGGTGGCGGTCGGCGGCGCGGCGATTTCACCTTCCAGGCTGTTGGGGCCGGCGGCCACGATCCGCACGTCGACGATCCGGCCGAGGCTGTGCGCCGGCGCCTTCACGTGGACGGCCTGCATGTACGGGCTGCGACCGACCAGTTGCCCGGCCTTGCGGCCGCGGCGCTCCAGCAGCACCGGCAGGACCCGCCCCACCGTGGCGCGATTGAAGGCCGTCT
>RFLL01000093.1 GCA_003693905.1 Alphaproteobacteria bacterium | reverse complement strand
GGCCTGGACCCCGCCGCGACGCAGGGGGGCGCGCGCTCCGGGCGTCACCGCGGGGTCGCGTGGCGAGCCCGCTCTGGCCGTCGAGGAAATCGCCCACGTGCGCAACCTGATAACCATGATCGCGCCGGGCGGCATCCGGGCACAGAGCAGGCGAGAGAACGACCGATGAGGGCCAGCCGATGAAAGCCATGGATGCTCCCTTGTGCACCCCCGTTGCCTGCCCGGCGACGCACTGAAATAACATTGCCGGCGATGAGCGAGCTTCCGATCAACATTACCGATGCGGCCATTCTTCTGGTGGTCGTGGTCTCAGGCGTGTTCGCCTTCATCCGCGGCTTCGTGCACGAGCTTCTGGCCGTCGCCTCGTGGATCGGGGCCGGGCTGGCGACCCTCTATGGATTTGCCCATGTCCAGCCCTATGCCCGCGAGCTCATCGCATCGCCGCTGATCGCCGATATTGCAGCCGGGGTGGCGCTGTTTCTGGTCGTCCTGGTTCTGCTGTCGATCGCCACCCGCCTGCTGGCGCGCCGGGTGCGTGACAGCAGTCTGGGTCCGCTCGACCGCTCGCTCGGGCTTCTGTTCGGGTTCGCCCGCGGCGCCGTCCTGGTCTCCATCGCCTGGCTGGCTCTGAGCTGGATACTGCCGCGCGAAGATTATCCGCCGTGGTTGTCCGAGGCACGCAGCCTGCCCTTGGTCGAACGCGGGGGGCATCTTCTGATCGGGCTGTTGCCGGCGCATCTGCGCGATTCCTTCGAGGCGCCAACCCCACGCCCGGCCGGAACCGCGGCCGGCGACTTCGACGCCTTGCTGCGCCCGCCCCCGAAAGCCGGTGCGCGGGGTGAAGAACCGGGGTATAAGGGCGCCGAACGGAGCGCCCTGCAACGGCTGATCGAGGCGGCAACCCGGGATGGCACCGCGCCGCCTGCGGCCACGCCGGAGGATCCTGGACGATGATCACGACCCATCCGTTCCACGCTGGCACCGCAGACGACGATACGCTGCACGAGGAGTGCGGCGTCTTCGGCATCTACGGTTTTCCCGATGCCGCCGCGCATACCGCGCTCGGTCTGCACGCCCTTCAGCACCGCGGCCAGGAGGCCGCCGGGATCGTCACCTTCGATGGCCGGCAGTTCTTTGCCCACCGCGACATGGGACTGGTCGGCGACATTTTCGCCAGCGAGGCCGTCATGGCACGGCTGGCCGGAACGGCGGCGATCGGCCATGTGCGCTATTCGACCACCGGAGAAACCGCTCTGCGCAACGTGCAGCCGCTGTTCGCCGACCTTCAGGTCGGCGGCTTCGCCCTGGCCCACAACGGCAACCTGACCAACGCGCTGGCCCTGCGCAAGGAACTGGTCCGTCGCGGTTCGCTGTTCCAGTCGACCTCCGATACCGAAGTCATCGTCCATCTGGTCGCGGTTTCCGAATGCAACAGCGTCGTCGATCGGCTGACCGACGCCCTGCGTCAGGTCGAAGGCGCCTATTCCCTGGTGGCGCTCACCGAATCGTGCGTGATCGGCGTGCGCGATCCGCTCGGCGTGCGGCCACTGGTGATCGGACGTCTGGGCCGGGCCCATATCGTCACCTCGGAGACCTGCGCCCTCGACATCATCGGTGCCGAGTTCGTGCGCGATGTCGAACCCGGCGAAATGGTCGTCCTCGACGATTCCGGCGTCCACAGCCTGCGCCCGTTCCCGCCGGCGCGTTCGCGCTTCTGTATTTTCGAGTACATCTATTTCGCCCGCCCCGATTCCGTCCTGCATGGCGCCAACGTCTACGAGCGGCGCAAGCGTATCGGCGCCGAGCTGGCACGGGAAAGCGCCATTCCGGCCGACGTCGTCGTGCCGGTCCCCGATTCCGGCGTGCCGGCGGCGATCGGATACGCCGAAGCCTCGGGGCTGCCGTTCGAACTCGGCATCATCCGCAACCACTATGTCGGGCGCACCTTCATCGAACCGGCGCAGCAGATTCGCCACCTGGGCGTGCGCCTGAAGCACAACGCCAACCGCGCCTCCCTGACCGGCAAGCGGGTCATTCTGGTCGACGATTCGATCGTGCGCGGCACCACCTCGATCAAGATCGTCGAGATGGTGCGCGCCGCCGGCGCCACCGAGGTGCACATGCGCATCGCCGCGCCGCCGACGACGCATTCCTGCTTCTACGGCATCGATACGCCCGAGGAGAACGAGCTTCTTGCCGCCCGCATGGACGTCGCCGCCATGGCCCGGCACATCGGCGTCGATTCACTGGCCTTCATTTCCATGGACGCTCTGTACCGGGCAATGGGCGAAGCGGGCCGCAACGCCGAACAACCCCAGTTCTGCGATGCCTGCTTTACCGGCGACTACCCCACCCAACTGACCGACGCCCGCGGCACCGACGAACCGGCCCAGCTTTCGCTGCTGGCCGAGCATGGCTGAGCGCACCGTCGTCTTCACGCCGTCATGACCGGTCGTCTGCTGAACCTTCTGTTCGCGATTGCCGGTGCGGTGCTGTTGTCACAGTTGCCGGCGTTTTCCGATCAATACCTGCAACGCCTCGGCGGTCGCCTTGACCAAGCGCGTTTCGACGTTTATCGCATCGCCCAGGCGGCCGAGGCTGAGAACATGTCGCTCACTGCCTACATCCACACCTTCACCGCCAGCGACCAGTCGCCGCATCGCCGCCAGGGCCGCATCATGCAGGAGCAGATCACCCAACTGGCGCGTCTGGAACGAGCCTTCGGCGCGCTGCGTGCGGCCGGCGACATCACCCGGCCGATCGTCTTTCTTCGATACGCGGAGACGGAAATGGTTGCCAGCACCCTGAGCGATTTCAGCCCCGGCCTGCCGTTGAGCGCGGCCGGATTCGGCTATGCCATGATCGGCGCCCTGGGCGGCCTTGCAGTGCGCCTCGGGTTGGGACGCGTTTTCTCCCTCATCCACCGGGTAGCCGCGACATGAGCGCGCCAGCCCCGAAAGGCGGCCGTCTGGCCGGGCGCATCGCCCTGATTACCGGGGCTTCGCGCGGCATCGGCGCCGCCGTGGCGCGCCGTTACGCAGCCGAAGGCGCGCGCCTGATCCTCGTCGCGCGCACGGTCGGTGGCCTGGAGGAGGTCGACGATGCGGTGCGCGCGGCCGGCGGCGAGCCGGCGACGCTGGTCCCCCTCGATCTCAGCGACGGCGAGGCGATCGACCGGCTTGGCGCTTCGCTTTATCAACGCTTCGGTCGCCTCGACATTCTGGTCGGCAATGCCGGCATCCTGGGAACCCTGGGGCCGATCACCCACATCCGGCCGCAGGTGTGGTCGGCGGTGCTCGACATCAATCTGACCGCCAACTGGCGTCTGCTGCGCAGCCTTGACCCGCTGCTGCGCCAGTCGCAGGCGGGACGCGCCATCTTCGTCACCTCGGGCGCCGCGGCGCGGCCGCGGGCCTATTGGGGCGCCTACGCCGTCTCCAAGGCGGCGCTGGAGATGATGGTCGGAATCTACGCCGCCGAGATCACCAAGACCGCGGTGCGGGCCAACCTGGTCGATCCCGGGGCGGTGCGCACGGGAATGCGCGCCCAGGCCTATCCGGGTGAGGATCCGGCCACCCTGCCCACCCCCGACGAGGTGACCGAACCTTTCGTCACCCTGGCCGAGGCAAGCTGTACCCTGAACGGCGAGACGGTTTCGGTCTGAGCGGCGTCCGTGTTCAGCGCCCGGTGCGCCGGCGCGTGCGTTTGCGCCGCCCGGCGTACGGGTTTTCACCCTTGCGCAGAGCGATGCGGATCGGCGTGCCGGGCAGGTCGAAGGCTTCCCGCAACGTGTTTTCCAGATAGCGCAGATAGGCCCCGGGCAACGCCTCGGGCCGCGAACAGAAGATCACGAACGACGGCGGCCGGGTTTTGACCTGGGCGATGTAGCGCAGCTTGATCCGTCGCCCGCGCGGGGCCGGCGGCGGATGCGCCGCCGTCACCTCGGCCAGCCAGCGGTTGAGAACGGGCGTGGGAATGCGCCGGTTCCAGACCTCCCAGGCGGCCAGAACCGCATCCATCAGCCGATCGAGATTGCGTCTTTGCAAGGCCGAGATGGTGACAACCGGGACGCCGCGCACCTGCGGCAACGAGCTCTCCAGGCGCTCGTGCACGGTGGCCAGGGTTTTCGCCCGATCGGCACAGGCGTCCCATTTGTTGACGGCAATGACCAGCGCCCGCCCTTCCTCGATCACGCGCCCGGCAATGACCAGATCCTGCCGGTCGAGCGGGGCTGCGGCATCGACGACCAGCACCACGACATGGGCGAACTTGACGGCGCGCAGGGCATCGCTGGTCGACAGTTTCTCCAGGCGCGCCGTCACCCGGGCGCGGCGGCGCAGACCGGCGGTGTCGATCAGGCGGATCGGGCGGCCGCGATAGTCCCATTCGACGGCGATGGCATCGCGGGTGATCCCGGCCTCGGGACCGGTGAGGACCCGTTCCTCCCCGATCAGGGCATTGACCAGGGTCGATTTGCCGACGTTGGGGCGGCCGACGACCGCAAGCTGAAGGATGCCCGGTGCCGCGCCGACTTCTTGCGCCCCGGTTTCCTCGTCGTCGCTTCCTTCTTCTTCGCCGTTTTCATCCCGGGCCCCCGAACCGGGGATGTGCGCGGCGATGGCATCGCGCAGATCGGACAGACCGAGCCCG
>RFLL01000092.1 GCA_003693905.1 Alphaproteobacteria bacterium | reverse complement strand
CTCGACCTCCGCCGGTTTCTGCGATGGGGTGCGGGCTGGTCAGAATCGCCCGATGTGCGCACGAAGCGGTCCGATCAGACCCATCGAGAGGAGCTTTGCAATCGCGACGTGGGATGGATCGTAACGCCCCGCTTCGTCGAGAAGATTCATCGTTCCGATCGTCCGCCCGGAAGCTCTGATCGGAACGTTGAGAACGGACCCCAGACCTAGACCGAGGATGATCTCGTGATCGCTGAAATGACGCCGGATTTCATCGGCGTCACGGCCGATGAAGCAGCGGCCCTCTTCGAGCACGAGATTGCTCCACGGTGTCCCTCGTTTCCGCTTCCGCGCGCCGAGCGGATAGGAAAGGGGGGCGCTGGAATAGCAACGCTCGACCTCCATGGTATCGGCATGGAAGGCCATGACCGTGAACAGGCGGTGGCCGATCAGACGCCCGGCCGCCAGCTCGGCGGCGCGGAAGGCGGCTTCGGCATCGGCGGCTTCGGCCACGGCATCGGCGAAGGCGCCCAGCGCGTCCAGCGTTGCTTCGCAGTTCATGCGGCGCGCCATCGCCCTAACGTCCTCGCGCGGTGCCTGCGCGCCGCGGGTCGGCGCCCGCGATCAGCCCGCCCGTCTGCGCATCGCGCTGCACCATCAGAACGCCGCCCGCTTTCCAGATGCGAGCCGGCCAGCGTTGTGCGTCGTGGCCGCGGGCCCGCAGATCGTCGAAGACGTCGTCGGGAATGCCCTCCTCGATCATCAGCAGCCCCGGATGATAGGCGTTCGGCGCGAACGAGGACGGGAAGCTGTAGGTGGCAAAACGCGGCGCCTCCACGGCGCTCTGAAGGTCCATGGCGAAGACACGGGCGTTCATGTACACTTGGACCAGGGCCTGTATCTGGACATCGCCGCCGGGGGTGCCGAATGCCAGGAAGGGCTCTCCCCCCTGCAGCGCCATGGCGGGGTTGGGTGTCATGCGCGGCCGCTTGCCCGGGGCGAGCGCATTGAGCGAGTGGCCGATGCCGTACGACTGCGAGCCGCGCGACGACGGGCACAGGCCCGTTCCGGGAATGACCTCGGTGTCTGCCGAAGTGTCGCTCGGGGTGGCCGAGAACATGTTGCCGGCTTTGTCGATGACCGCAACATGGGAGGTGTCGGCCGATGGGGGATCGGATACCCGCCAGCCGGGCTCGGCATTCATGGCGCGGGGACGGGAATCGCGGGGCACCGTATCGTGGGGATCCGTCGCGCTGGTCGCGGTCCGCGGGGCCGCCACCTGCGACGGCCCGGCCGCAAGCGCGGCACCGGTCCAGGGATCGCCCGCCGGCGGCATCTCCGGAAAGGCGCGTGCGGGGTCGATCAGACGGCGGCGGGCCGCCAGATAGGCGGGGTCGAGCAGGCCCGACGTCGGAACGTCGACGACCGCGGGATCGGCCACATGCGCTTCGCGATCGGCGAACGCCAGCTTGAACACCTCGGTCAAAGCATGAACGTAATCGGCCGAGTTGTGCCCCAGGGCGGCGATGTTGATGCCGTTCAGCATCCTGAAGGCCTGGGCAAGCGTGATGCCCTGGCACCAGGGGCCGCATGTCAGCAGTTCCGTGTCGCCGACCCTGATTCTGAGCGGGGGTTCGAAGCGCACGTCGTAATGCGCCATGTCGTCGCGGCGGAGAAAGCCGCCGTGGGCGATGTGATAATCACAGATCCTGGCGGCGATGTCGCCCCGATAGAATGCGTCCCGGGCGGCTTTCAGACCGCTCCGGCGGTCACCGCCGGCCGCACGCTCCTCGTCGATCATGTACTGAATCGTCGCCGCAAGATCGCTCTGGACGAACGTCTCGCCGACTCTCGGTGGCCGCCCGTCCGGCAGGTAGATCCGTGCGTTCGCCGGCGTGCGCCGATAGGCGGCCTCGTTGTCCATGATGAACTGGGCGAAGAGCGGATAGACCGGAAATCCCTCGCGGGCGTAGCGCACGGCGTGGTGTGCAACCTCGCCGAAGCGCATGGTGCCGAAACGCGCAAGTGCGGCGATCCAGGCTGCCGGGGCGGCCGGGACGACGGTGCGCAACAGGCCTTCGGGAATGGCGCCGCCGTACTCGCGCTCGAAGAAAGCCACAGAGGCGGCCTTCGGCCACACGCCGAGCCCGTCGATCGTCACCGTCTCCCCGGTTGTCGCCATGTGGATCATGATCGGGGCGACACCGGCGAAATTGACCAGATCGCTGTGCACCACGGCGAGTGCGATACCGGCGGCGACACCGGCATCGACGGCGTTGCCGCCGGCTTCCAGGATTTCGAGTCCCGCCTGCGTTGCAAGGTCGTGGCCTGCCGCAATGACGTGATGGCGGGCGCGAACGACTGTGCGTCCGTCGGGCATGGGCGTTTTCCTTCTCGATCTCTGTTTCCATCTCGATCTCAGTCGATCCGATGCACGGACTCGACGTTCAGTGACAGTTCCATCAGGTCACGGCCGATGATGATGGTGCCGTCGAACACCGTCTTCATCTCTGCCACCAGTCGTTCCAGGACACCGGGGCGGTCGAGCAGCGCGATGCAATGCGTCAGCACCACCGCCTTGACGGCGGCCCGCCTTGCGATCTCGGCGATGTCCATGTGGTTGCCGCAGGCCCGGCGGTATGCCGCGCTCGGTTCCATGCCGGTGGCGAAGTGGCACATGTGGATGAGGAGATCGCAATTCCTTGCCAGCGCGATCATGCTCTCCGGTACGCCGCCGCTGTCGCCGGAATAGACCAGGGTCCCCTGATCGGTCTCCAGACGGAAACCGAGGCACGCCAGAAACGGCTGGAAGTGCGAGGCTTCGCCGACGACGAGGCGCCAGCCATCGCCGGTCACGACGTTGCCGGGCCGGACTTCGTGGATTTCGGGCTGCGGCCTGCGCCGCGGCAGCGTGCCGCCGCGCGCGATGTAGACG
>RFLL01000091.1 GCA_003693905.1 Alphaproteobacteria bacterium | reverse complement strand
GAGAGACCGGGAGAGAATGAGCCTTCGCGGCAGGGGCCGGGAATCAGGTCAGCGACGAGGATGAGCAGGAAACCGACCGGCCAGGCACGATTTTTCACCCGCGGCATGATCGCCGCACGTACCGGGGTGAATATCGAAACGGTTCGATACTACGAGCGCATCGGTCTGCTGCCCGCCCCGCCTCGAAGCAGGGGCGGGCACCGGATCTACGACGAGGCTCTGCTCAGACGTCTCAATTTCATCCGCCGGTGCAGCGAGTTGGGATTCACGCTGGCCGAGATACGCAGCTTCCTGCACCTTGTCGACGGCGGCGACTATACCTGCGGCGAAGTCGCGGACCTGACACGTGCGCATCTTGCGGACGTGCGGCGCAGGATTGCCGACCTCAGGCGTCTGGAGAAGGTCCTGGGCGAGATGGTTGCCCGGTGCGCCGGCGGCGAAATACCGGACTGTCCGATCATCGAGGCTCTGTTCGAGGAGCGTCGCTGAAGACTGCCGGCCAAGGCCCTTCCGCTCCGCCGCCAGGGGCCGCGCGGGGGGCGTGCCGGCATCGCGCATGCCGGCCCTTAGGATTCACCACCCTGGTCGGCGAGAAGGCGTTCGATCAACGTCGGCGAGATCGTTCCGTCGTCCGGCAGTCCGGTCTTTTTCTGATACTGCATCACGGCGCCGCGGGTGCGCGGGCCGGGACGACCGTCAACCGGGCCGGCGTCGAAGCCGAGCGCGTTGAGGCTCTGCTGCACGTACATCACGGTCGGCGTATCCGCGAATCGGGCCTCGGTGCGAGGTCGAAAGGCGTCAGCCCAGGCCTCCGCCTTGGCGATGTTCTTCTTGTTCATTCTGGCGGCGATGGCGCGGCGCACCACGTCGGCCTTTTCGTGTCCGTTGCGTGCCGCCAGTACGAGCCAGCCGTATCCCGCGGTGCGGTTGACCGGAAGTCCGAGACCGGTGGCCTGGACGATGCCGAAGGCATACTGGGCTTCGCTTACGCCCTGTTCGGCCGCCTTGCCGTACCAGCGTGCGGCCCAGGTTGCGTTTTTCGGAACGCCGCGGCCGTTGGAATATGCCTCCCCCAGAAGATACTGCGCCTGCGCATGGCCGCGCGCGGCCGCCTGGCTCAGATACTGGACGGCACGTTCGTAATCGCGCGCCACGCCGATGCCGCCGTAATAGGCGGCGCCGAGCACGAATTGCGCGCGCGGCTCGCCGCGTTCGGCGGCGGTACGGAACCATTTGTCGCCGGCGGCCGGGTCGCGGGTGACGCCGGTGCCGTCGGTATAGGCCTGCGCGAGCTCGTAGGTCGCGCCCGCATGGCCGCCCTCGGCCGCCTGTTTGAACAGGGCGAAGGCGGTTTCGGCATCGCCACGCCCGCGTGCGGCCAGGGCCTTCTGATACAGCTCTTCCGCCGCTTCCTGCGTCGTCGGGGCCGGGGGCTGATCGGCCGTCTGCTCCGGCGCGGCCGGATCGACCGCCGCAAACAGGTTGTCCAGACTTTGGGATGCATCGGTAACCACACCTTTGACCCCGGCGCAGCCGGCCAGAAGAAGGGCCGCCGTCGCCGATATGCCGGTCATGCGCAGCAAAGACCAAGGATGCATGGCGTCAACCTCGTTGCCGTTTCGCCGTCGGGTTTCAATCAGGGGTATGTGCAATGCAGACGGATTCGGAACGCCCGATGGCGGAAATCATAGCAAATGAACGTGACCGCTCCGTTGGTGATGGAGCCCGATCGGGGCGAGATCACGAAAATGACACAGATGTCCGCAATGCCGGGGAGCCGCGGTTTTTCAGGTGTTGGAAGCCTGTTGCGCGAGAAGGTGCCGGATCAGCCGGCGCGAGATGAGGCCGGTTTCGGGCAGACCGGCGTCGCGCTGATATTCGCGAATGGCGGCCCGGGTCCGTGCATCGGCGCGCCCGTCAACCGGGCCGACCTCGTAGCCGAGGGCACCGAGAATCTGCTGCACGTACATCACCGTTGGCGGGTCCGGTACCGGCAGGCGGATGCGGGGGGTGAACTCGTCGGCCCAGATTTCGGCCGCATGGATGTCTTCGGGAGGCAGCCGTCTGGCCAGGTTGGGCAGGATGTCGCGCGCCGGGCGATAGCCGGCGCGGGCGGCCAGCAGAATCCAGCGATAACCGGTGGCCGGGTCGGCCGGCAGGCCGATCCCCTTGGCAAAGGCCATGCCGTAGGCATGCTGTGCTTCGGGCAGACCGTGCGCGGCGGCGCGGCCGTACCAGCGGGCGGCCCAGATCGGGTTGCGCGGCACGCCGCGGCCGGCGGCGTAAATGTCGCCAAGCCGCTTTTGCGCCTGCGCGTGGTCCTGCTCGGCCGCTTTTTCGAACAGGGCCCGGGCCCGGGCGTCATCCCGGGACACGCCGATGCCGGTCTCGTAGGCGATTCCCAGGTGATATTGCGCCCGCGGATCGCCCATTTCGGCGCCGCGCATCATCCACCGCGCGGCGGCCTGCGGATCACGTGCGGTTCCACGCCCTTCGGCATAGGCGGCGGCAATTTCATAGGCCGCAGGCGGATGACCCAGACGGGCAGCCTCGAAGAAATAGCGGAAAGCCTCGGCCTCGTTGCCTTTCTTCTTCGCTTCCAGGCCGGCCCGGTGCACGACGTCGGCAGCGGCCCGGGCGGTTTCCCCGTCCGGTGTTG
>RFLL01000090.1 GCA_003693905.1 Alphaproteobacteria bacterium | reverse complement strand
CGCGACGGCGCCGGCCTCTGCCAGCCAGGCGAAGACCGGCGGCATCGGCCACGCCGTCATGTCGATGTCGGCGGCGACGTCGGCAGGCAGCACCCGGGGCACGTTCTCGATCAAGCCGCCCCCGGTGATGTGGGCCAGCGCCTTGAGCACGCCGGCGCGGGTCGCGGCCAGGCAGCTTTTGACGTAGATCCGCGTCGGCTCCAGCAACGCCGCCCCCAGGTCCCTTTCGGGCGCGAACGGGGCCGGCGCATCGAGATCAAGAGCGAGGTCGGCAATGATCCGGCGCACCAGAGAAAAGCCGTTGGAATGCAGACCCGTGGAGGCCAGCCCAAGAATCACGTCGCCGGCGCGCACGCCTTCGCCGCTCAGCGCCTGCCTGCGTTCGACCGCCCCGATGGCAAAGCCGGCAAGGTCGTAATCGCCGGCCCGATACAGGCCCGGCATCTCCGCCGTTTCGCCGCCGATCAGGGCGCACTCCGCCGTGCGGCAGCCGGCGGCAATGCCGGCCACCACCGCGGTTGCGGCTGCAAGGTCCAGCTTGCCGGTGGCGTAATAGTCGAGGAACAGAAGCGGCTCCGCCCCTTGCACGACGAGATCGTTGACGCACATCGCCACCAGGTCGATCCCGATCGTATCGTGCCGCCCCGTCGCCGTGGCCAGCTTCAGCTTGGTCCCGACGCCGTCGGTGGCGGCAACCAGAAGCGGGTCGCGGTAGCCGGCGGCCTTGAGGTCGAAAAAGGCGCCGAACCCGCCCAGTGCCGGGGCCGCCCCCGGACGGGCGGTGCTGCGGGCCAGGGGCTTGATGGTTTCGACCAGCGCCGCGCCGGCGTCGATATCGACACCGGCGTCCCGGTACGTCCGGGCCCTGTCGCTGGACTTGCCGCTAGTTATGGCGTCCTCCGCCGACATGGAGTATTAAGGCTGCGATATCCCGGCCGGCGAGCCGGTTCCTTGGACTATCCCGGATATCGCGGGATCGCCGGTGCGGGAGGAAGATACTGGATCCGGGACGCTTTGCAATGTGCATTCGCCGCTTGGTCGCTCCGTTCGGGGGCCTTGCTCTGAGCGTCGTCGTGCTTGTGGCCGTGATCGCACGCGGGACAGGCCCGGCCATCGCCCAGGACGAGGGTGAGATTTTCACCGTGCGCGATGTCGCGGTCGACGTGACGGCCGAAACCGCGGCCGCCGCGCGCGAGGTGGCGCTTGCGCAGGGGCACGTCGCGGCGATGGAGCGGCTGTTGGCGCGTCTTCTGCCGCGCGAGGAACAGACCCGCGTCACGCCGCCCACGGCGGACCGGATCGCGGAGCTGGTCAAGGATTTCGAGGTCGCCGACGAACGCACCTCCGATGTGCGCTATCTCGCCCGCCTGACGTTCCGCTTCAATCCCGATGCGGTGCGTGCCTTTCTGCGCAACAACGATCTGGCCTATGCCGAGACGCGGAGCAAACCGGTCGTGGTGGTGCCGGTGTACGGACCACGCGGCGAAGCCCGGCTGTGGGACGATGCCAACCCGTGGTGGGCGGTCTGGGCGCGGCGTCGGCCCGATGCCGGGCTGGTGCCGCTGATCGTGCCGCTGGGCGATCTTGGCGATATTTCCACTCTCGATGCGGAGCAGGCGCTGGCTGGCGACACCGCGCGCATGACCGCGCTGGCCGAACGTTACGGCGCCGAAGATATCCTGCTGACCCAGGCGATTCTTTCTGTATCACCCGGCGCCACGGCGGCGACCTTGCAGGTCGGCACCAGCCGGATCGGGCGGCAGGCGTCGGCGACCGTGGTCGAAACGTTCACTCAGCAGCCGGGCGAGAACATTGACGGGCTGCTGGCCCGGGCTGCCGAGGCCATCGCCGAGGATGTTCAGGAATCGTGGAAACAGCGCAATCTCCTGCGCCCCGGCGAGGCGCGGCGAATTCAGATCAGCGTGCCGGTGCGCGGGCTTACCGACTGGCTCGAAATCAGGCGCCGCCTGGCCGACGTCGCCGGGGTCGAGCGCAGCATCGTGACCCTGATGTCGCGGGCGGCCACCGAGATCTCCGTCACCTTCGTCGGCGACGAACGCCAGCTTGCGGTGGCGATGGCGCAGAACGACCTCGAACTCGCGTACGACGAAACGCTTGGATGGCGGCTGTGGATCCGTGGCGCGCCGCCGCCCGATGTCGCCGCACCGGCCGTGCCGCTGGCGCCCGCCGTATCCGCACCGGCGGCCCCCGTATCGCCGCCGCCGTCTGCCACCGGTTCCAGCCTGCCGGTCCCCGAGTGAGTCTGCATCTTCCTCTCGGGCTGATTCCCAATCTCATCACCCTGGCCCGTCTGCTGGCGGTGCCGGTGACGGTCTACCTGATGGTGGAAGAATTCTATGCGCCGGCGTTCTGGCTGTTCGTCGTCGCCGGCATTTCGGACGCCATCGACGGCTATCTGGCCAAGCGCCTGGACGCGGAAAGCCGCATCGGCGCCTATCTCGACCCCCTGGCCGACAAGGCGCTGCTGGTCAGCGTATTCGTGACGCTGGGCATTCTGGGCCACGTTCCGGTGTGGCTGGTATTTCTGATCGTGTTTCGCGACCTGCTGATCATCGGCGGCGCCATCCTGTTTCAGACCTTGACGCAATCCTTGAAGATGAGCCCCCTGTTCATCAGCAAGATCAACACCACGGCCCAGATCACGCTGGCGGCGTTCATCCTTGCCGACCTCGGGCTGGGCGGCGTCCATTCGTTCGTGATCGAGGCGCTGGTCTATATCACCGCCGCGACGACCGCGACGTCCGGTGCCGCTTATGTTTTGAAATGGGGCTGGATGGCGGTGATGATGGAACACGGCGACTGACGGGCGCAATGCCGACGGGCGCAATGCCGACGGGCGCAATGCCGACGGGCGCAAGCCCGGCCGGGTGCGGGGGGAAGAAAATGACGGTCGAACGGCAGATGCGTTTCTGGCTGGTCGGGCTAGCGCTGCTTGCCCTCGGCCTGTATCTGCTGCGCGACATTCTGTTGCCGTTCGTGGCCGGCATGGCAGTTGCGTATCTGCTCGATCCGTTGTGCGACCGGCTGGAGCGGTGGGGGCTTTCGCGCACCCTGGCGACGGTGGCCCTCACGGTTGCCTTTCTGGTTCTCGCCGTGACCGGGGTCCTTCTCTTTGTTCCCCTGGTTGCCGGACAGCTCGTGCGCCTGATCGAGAATCTGCCGGGCTATGTCGACGGGGTGCGGGAGTATCTGGGGCAGATCGTGATCCGTCTCGAAGCGCAGGCCGATCCGGCCATGATGGAGCGCGTCCGCGACGTCTTCGCCGGCGCCGCCAACCAGCTTGTCGGCTGGATGACGGACCTGCTCGGCGGGCTGCTCAGTGGCGGTGTGGCGCTGGTCAATCTGATCTCGCTGCTGATCATCACGCCCGTGGTG
>RFLL01000089.1 GCA_003693905.1 Alphaproteobacteria bacterium | reverse complement strand
GGTTAATCGCACGTCAATCACACTCTGATCTTATTAAGGGCCGAGCCGACCGGTGGCCTTTCATCCCGTCCCCGGCCATGCGCTCGGCCACGTTCATGCCGCCAAGACGTTCGCCGCCATGACCATTGCCATCATCGGCCTGATCATATTCGCGTATCTTGCTGCCCTGGTCATGGCGGCACGGGTCGCGCGCCATACCGGGCTGGTTCTGCCGTGGCTTCTGATCATTCTGGCCGTCGGTTTTCTGATCGTCCATCAGGTATATGGCCTGTACCTGCTGTGGGGGGGAAACGGGACCGCACCGGGCCTGTGGGCCGAGGTCACGGATACGATGGTCGCGGCCCTCATCCTCGGTTCATTGATCGTGATCGCGAAGGCCTTCGTCGCGGCCCGGCGCACCGAGCGCGCCTTGCGCGAAAGCAGGGCCCAGTTTCGCGCCCTGGTTGATCATTCGCCGGCAAAGATCCACATCAAGGACCGCGACGGGCGCTACCTCGTCATCAACAGGCAGTCCGAGCGCCTGGTCCGCCTGCGCGAGGAAGAGGTCATCGGCAAGACCTCGTTCGACCTGTTTCCGCACGACATGGCCGCGACGTTCCATGCCCACGACATGGCCGTCGTACGCGAGAACCGGCCGATCGAACGGGAAGAGCAGTTCCCCATCGACGGAGAGCTGCGGACCTATCTGACCGTCAAGTTCCCTATTCACGACACCTCGGGCAAGGTCATTGCCGTCGGCTCCATGGGCACCGACATCACCGAACGAAAGCGGGTCGAATCGGCCCTGCGCCACAGCGAAGAACAGTTCCGCAATCTGGTCGAGGGTTCGATCCAGGGCGTGATGATTCACCGCGGTCTGCGACCGCTGTTCGTCAACCGCGCCTGGGTGGACATCTTCGGCTATGGCGATCCGGCCGAAATTCTTGCCATGGAATCGGTTCTGCCGCTGATTTCCGAAGCCTGGCGAGCCAGATTCGCCCAGCACTACAATGCCGCATCGAGCGTGAGCGCGCGGCCGCCGGAACGCGAGATCGCCGGCATCCGCCGCGATGGCTCGCTGGTCTGGTTCGAGCATTATGCCCGCCCGGTCGTCTGGGACGGTGAGGGGGCGGTTCAGTCGGTCGTGGTCGATGTCACCGCCCGCAAGCAGATGGAGGAGCAGTTGCGTCTGGCCAGGGACGAAGCGGAGCTGGCCAGCCGGGCCAAATCAGAATTTCTCGCCAACATGAGTCACGAGCTGCGCACTCCGCTCAACGCCATCATCGGCTTTTCGGAACTGATCCGGGATCAGCGCATCGGCCCCATCGGCAACGCCAAATACGCCGAATATGCAAGCGACATCTTCAGTGCCGGGCAGCATCTGCTCGAAGTGATCAACGATATTCTCGATCTGTCCAAGATCGAATCCGGGACCGAGGCTCTCAACGAGCAGGAGATCGACGTCGCCGACCTCCTTTACACCTCGATGGTCATGGTCAGGCAGCGGGCACAGGCGAACGACATCACCCTGGAATGCGATCCGATCGGTGATTTTCCCGCCCTGCGGGCCGACCTGCGGAAAATGAAGCAGATACTGATCAATCTGCTGTCCAATGCGATCAAGTTCACACCGGCCGGCGGCACGGTCCGGCTGAGCGCCGGATACGGCATGGCGGAAGGCGTGAGATTCCAGGTCTCGGATACCGGCATCGGCATCGCGGCCGAGGACATCCCGAAGGCTCTGGCCCCCTTCCAGCAGGTCGAAAGCAGCCTCAGCCGGTCTCATGAGGGTAGCGGTCTGGGATTGCCGTTGGCCAAGGCCCTGGTCGAGATGCATGGCGGCACCCTCGAGCTGGAAAGCGAACCCGGCCGCGGCACGACGGTCACCGTGCGCCTGCCGGCTCGGCGTCTCATTCAGCCCCCGTCCCGGGCCGAGCAGGTGGTTGCAGGCGGTTGATCGGGGCCTCGTCCCCGGTCGCGTTTTCGAACCAGTCGAAATATCGCGCCGTGTGGTCGCGACCGGATTTCACCAGCGCGCGCTTGCGCGCATCCGTAAGGTCGAAGTCGGTTGTGCCCACCCCCAGGGTGTCGATATAGATCGTGCGGTGCCAGTCGTCGCTGTGCAGATGGACCGCTTCCTGCACGTTGAGGACCGTCGTGACCAGTGCCTTGGTATAATCGAAGAAGGAGTCGATCTTGTTGCGCACGGTGACGTTGCCATAGCGCAGAGCTGCGATTTCCCGCTTCGAATCGAGGCGGAAGCCCAGGGTTTCCTTGTTGTAGACGTAAGGGCTGCGGGTCTTGTACGGGCCGGTCAGGAATTTCCGGTTCTCCGCCTCGTAATAGTCGGTGGACCGGGCGGCGGCCGGGGATTCGACGTATTTGACGCGGTCGAACAGCTTGATCGGAAAGTTGTTGAGCAACCCGCCGTCGACCAGCACGTCGCCGCGCACATTGCGCACCGCGGCGAAAAACAGTGGCAACGACATCGAAATTCGGACCGCATCGACGACGCGCATGGTCGGCGTGTGTTCGACCGAGAAGACCTCGCCGAAACCAGTCGAAAGGTTGGTCCCGATCAGATACAGATCCGGGCGCCCGGCAAGCTGGAAATCGCGGAACGAGGCATTCTCGGAGCCCAGCTTGGCGGCGATCAGGTCACCGATCCAGGTGCGGAAATAATCACCCCGGTGCCAGCCGAATTCGCTCAGCAGCCGCTTGGTGTCGCGGATGAATCCGACCGAATCATCCATGAACCGGGTGAAGTCCATTGCCGAGAGAATTTTACGCTGCTCGGCGGTGCGATACCCGGCCGCGACCAGGACCGCATTGATGGCCCCGGCCGAAGTCCCGCCGATGCGCCGGATATCCTTGAGGATGCCCTTCTTCTCCAGGACCGACATGGCGCCGACGTAGGCGATACCTTTGACGCCGCCGCCTTCGAAGACGAGGTTGCGGAACTGCGACATGGGGCGAAGCCTCCGTTTCTTTCGTCCTGACAAAAGCCGATGACAGCCTATCACGCTCTGCCGTTCGCCGCCCGCCGCCGCTCGGGGGGCGGGGCGCCTCCCGTGCCTTCCACAGTCGCCGCCTGCACCGTCCGGCACGCCGGGGATATGGTGATTCGGCCGCCACCGGCGAAAAGCGAAGAGAGCGGGAGAGAAGCGGGCATGGCACGATATCTGTTCCGGCGCGCCGAGTGGGGCAGGCGCCTGGTACGCGGAGAATGGATCCGCTCGCTGCAAACGGCGCTGCGCGATGCCGGTATCGACCCCGGCCCCGGTGATGGCATCTTCGGCCCGGCGACCGAGGCCGCCTTGCGGGCCTGGCAGATTCGTCGCGTCGCTCCGGTGACGGGCGCGGTGACGCCTGATGACTGGGTCGCCCTGACGGGAACTGCGCCGCCGACGCTTCGGGTGCGCGCGCTGCAGCTCACCGCCGATTTCGAAGGCCACGGTTTCGGCAAGGTGCGCGGCGATTTCGACGGCGCCGGCCTGACCTGGGGCATCATCGGGTTCACCTTGCACGGCGGTGGCCTGGTCGCGGTTCTGAGAGATATCCGTGCCCGCGACCCTCGGCTGTTGCACCGGGCGTTCGGGCCTCGCACGGCAGCGTTGATGGCCATGCTCGACGGCGATGACGCTGCGCGCCGCAGCTTCGTTGCTGCGGTTTCGCCCATCCCCGGACAGGCGGTGGTGGATCCGCTCTGGGCCGGGTCGTTTGCGCGCCTAGGCTCGTTGCCGGACGTGCAGGAGATCCAGCTCCGCCATGTCGCGCGCTATTGGCGTGTCGCCGCGCGCGATGCCCGGCACTTTCGCCTGCGCAGTGAACTGGGGTTCGCCCTGTGTTTCGACATCGCCGTTCAGAACGGCGGCATTGCCCCGCACCTGCGCCGGTGCCTGAAAGAGCGCCTGAAGACGCGGCCCTCTTCCGATGAGCGGACGATCCGGCGGCTCATTGCCGACGGCGTCGCCGCGCATGCCCGGGCACGCTTTGCCGCCGATGTACGGGCACGCAAGCGGACCATCGCCGCCGGTCTGGGCGTGGTCCACGGGGCACGCTACCGGCTTGCCGACTGGGGGCTGAGCGACCTGCCCATCGTCGACGATCGGCCCGAGCGGGGCCGTCACGAGCGCGTGAGGTGGCCTCGACGCCCGATGTTTCGGGCTGAGCGGAGCGGCCCGAGAGTCTAAACTGCGTCCCGAACGACGGGCCTTTGCGCCCGCTTGGATCCAGTCATCCGAACCCGATACGAGGAGAAACCGCATGCCAACCCTGATTCCCCGCCGAACGGTTCCCGAGCTGAACGTTTCCCTTGTCGACGGCGACGAGTGGCGGCTCAAGGATCGTGCCCCGGCCCACTTCACGATGGTGGTCTTCTATCGCGGTCTGCATTGCCCCATCTGCGCACAGTACCTGCGCCAGCTCGACGGCATGATGGAGGCATTTGCCGCCCGCGGGGTGGAGCCGATCGCGATCAGCACCGACACTGCCGAGCGCGCCGCCGAATCGAAGAAGAAATGGGGGCTGGCGACGTTGCCGATAGGCTGCGAGCTGAGCCTGGAAAGTGCGCGCGCATGGGGGCTGTTCATTTCAGCCGGGCGCGGCAGGACCTCGGCCGGGATTGAAGAGCCGGACTACTTCAACGAACCCGGTCTGTTTCTGATCCGTCCCGATGCCACGCTTTACGCCTCCATGGTCAGCAGCATGCCGTTTGCGCGCCCGCACTTCGACGACGTGCTCAAGGCGCTCGAATTCATCATCGAGAAAGATTATCCCGCACGCGGCGAGATTGCCTGAACCGCGGCCGCAACAGCACGCATCAATTGCGCGACAGTAATTCCTTCGCACGAAATGCATCAACGCGTGGCGTGATTGCCACGCGTTGATGTTTCTTTGTGTGCTTCATGCACTTTTTGTGTTTGCGGGAATCGTCAATGCATGTATAAGCGAATCGCTACGTACGAGATACAGTAACTTTGGGTCCGAACGGTCACCAGCGAAGGCAGGCTTCACATTTTGGCTCGCTTCGGACGAAGCATTCCCTTCCGTCAATTCCACCCATGACCAGCCTGAAACGAGGTAGCTCATGTCCGACGAATCATCGATCCTGACGCCGACACCGTTGCCGCCGGCACCGGAGGAGGAAAAAGAGAAAGAGAAAAAGCCGATTCGGCGGAAGGCAGCAAAAAAGACTGCGAAGAAGGCCAAGAAGGCGGTCAAGCGCAAGGTCGCGAAGAAAGCCAAGAAGGCGGTCAAGCGCAAGGTCGCGAAGAAGGCCAAGAAGGCGACCAAGCGCAAGGTTGCGAAGAAGGCCAAGAAGG